>NZ_FQTR01000001.1 GCF_900128535.1 bacterium endosymbiont of Bathymodiolus sp. 5 South
ATTTATAAAAATTTAATGGTAACTTAGGGGTTTTGTTGGTTTTCTTGTTGAAAAAAAATAAGTTTTTTTGGGTTTGAGGTTGGTTTTTGAGGGCAATACAGGAAGCTTCTATATTGTGCCATCAAGTTACCTTGTAAACTATAAAATAGATATATGGATTTTGCAAAAAAATTATCAAGCCTTAAACAGAGTCATCTGTATCGCTCAAGAAAAATATCTGAAAATGCACAAAATACGCAACTTATTATCAATGGGCAATCCTTGATAAATTTTTGTTCAAATGATTATCTGTCGCTTGCCAAGCACCCAAAAATCAAACAAGCCTTCAAACAAGGGGTTGATAAATTCGGCGTTGGTGCTGGTGCATCGCATTTGATTAGCGGACACACGCCAGCACATCAGGCGTTAGAGGAGGCATTGGCTGATTATACGGGGCAGGAAAAAGCGTTGTTGTTTTCAACGGGTTATATGGCAAATATCGGGGTGTTTTCTGCGCTCAGAGATGAGCTTGACTGGGTCTTGCAAGACAAGCTGAACCATGCATCACTGATTGATGCGAATCATTTGATTGGTTTGCCACTGCAGCGCTATTTACACAATGATATGATTGCGCTTGAAAAAAAAATAGCAAAACAATCAGGGCAAGGGTTGATTGCAACGGACACCGTATTTAGCATGGATGGCGATCGGGCTGATATTAAAGGCATTGAAAAAATGGTGAAAAAATCTAGTGCGCTTTTAATGCAAGATGATGCGCATGGATTTGGCGTGTTTGTACCCATCATTCCTCAAAACTCGATTTACATGGCAACACTAGGTAAAGCTGCCGGCACAATGGGGGCGTTTGTGGCTGGTGATGAGGATTTGATTGATTTTCTAATTCAAAAATCACGCCCTTATATTTACACCACAGCAATTGCACCCGCTTTGTGCGTTGCGACAATAAAAAGTTTGGAGTTGATTAAACAAGGTGAACAAAATGCTAAATTATTGTCCAATATTTGTTATTTTCAAACGCTTTCTAAAGCCCTAAATTTACCCATGGCAAATTCTAATAGTGCTATTCAGCCCTATATTGTGGGCAGTAGTAAAAAGGCAATTCACCTTTCAAAAGAATTACTCAGTGCAGGGTTTTATGTTAGCGCCATCCGCCCACCGACTGTGCCAAAAGACACCGCACGCTTAAGAATAACATTAAGTGCCGAGCATACACACGACCAAATTAAACATTTACTCACCCAACTTAAATATGCTCTACAGTAATACACAAGGTATTGGGACTGATTTGGTGTTACTTCATGGCTGGGGGTTTAATTCAGCGTTGTTTAGCCACTTGGTTGATGCTTATAAAAACCAATACCGCATCACCCTTATTGATTTACCTGGACATGGCAGAAGTGCCAATGTTGACGGTGGGCTTAATGAGTGGTGTAATGAGATTATTAAAATCTTGCCTAATAATCCAATATTATTAGGTTGGTCATTAGGTGGATTGTTGGCAATAAATATTGCTAACAAAATCAAAATATCTCAACTTATCTTGCTGGCCTCTACACCTAAATTTATCAAAGATAATGACTGGAATTATGGCATTGATGTCAATAATTTTGAACAATTCTCGAACACTTTGCAACTTGACTCCACTCAAGGACTAAAGCGTTTTATTAGCTTGCAAACTGATAATAAGGCGCAGCTCAAATCACTTAAACACTCTATTGATACATTACCTGCAAGCCCTAATGCACTCGCTCAAGGCTTGGCTATTTTGTTAAAGTCCGACCTACGCAAACCACTCAAACAATTAACAATACCCGTGCAAGTCATCTTGGGCGAGCGAGATACCTTAGTGCCTATTGCTATTATTAAATGGTATACAATGCACAATATATCAATCACCCGACTTAATACTGGGCATTTGCCTTTTTTACACCCAGACTTTGAATTGAGTATAATTTAAACATACAAAAACTTTGGAGAAATTGATGGGTGCACTTGTTGGTGTTATTATGGGGTCAAAATCTGATTGGCCAACCATGAAAAATGCAGTGGAAATGCTAGAGCAATTTGGCATCCCATATGAAGTGCAGGTGGTGTCAGCACATCGCACACCTGATTTGATGTTTGAGTATGCAAGCACCGCTAGCGAACGCGGACTAAAGGTTATCATTGCAGGTGCAGGAGGGGCAGCGCACTTACCAGGTATGGTGGCAAGCAAGACCATCGTACCCGTCTTAGGTGTTCCTGTTCAATCCCGTGCGCTTAGCGGACAAGATTCACTGTTATCTATCGCCCAAATGCCCGGTGGTATTCCAGTTGGGACACTGGCAATTGGTGAGGCAGGTGCAAAAAATGCTGGTATCTTAGCGGCGCAAATTATTGCCAATGAAGACAATATCGTTAGAGAAAAAGTTGCTGCTTTTAGAGTCAAGCAAACACAGGATGTTCTTGACAACCCTAACCCTGCTATCTAAATGAAAGTCGGCGTCTTAGGTGCAGGTCAATTAGGCAGAATGCTTGCTATTGCTGGTTATCCACTTGGCCATCAGTTTGGTTTTTCAGGGAATTCGCAGAATGAACCTTCCTCATTGTTAGGGCATTTGTTTATTAATGATAATAAGTCTTTGGTTGATTTTGCTGATGTCATTACCTTTGAAAGTGAAAATACAGATGTAGAAGTCGTCAAAAAAATAGCCAAAACAGTGGCCGTTTACCCTAGTGCAAAATCACTATTCACCACGCAGCATCGTGGTCGTGAAAAGGCTTTGTTTGATCAACTTAATATCCCTTGTGCACCTTACCAAATGGTAAATTCTGAAGAAGATTTAAAACAAGCAGTTGAGGCAATTGGCCTGCCAGCCATCTTGAAAACTGCCACTGAAGGCTATGATGGCAAAGGTCAATTTTTGCTGCACGATACCAGTCAAATTACCCAAGCTTGGAACAGTATGCAGGCGAAAGAATCGATTCTTGAGGGTTTTGTTAATTTCAAACGAGAGCTTTCATTGATTGCAGTGCGTGATACTGATAATAATCACAAATATTACCCCTTGGTTGAAAATACACACCATAATGGTATCTTACGATTAACCATTGCACCCGCTCAATCTATTGACCCAGAAGTGCAGAAAACGGCGCGGCACTATATGCAAACTTTGCTTGATGAGATGGAGCATGTCGGTGCTCTAACGATTGAACTGTTTGAAACAGAAACGGGGTTGGTGGTCAATGAAATGGCACCTCGTGTGCATAATTCTGGACATTGGAGTATTGAAGGCGCCAATACCTCTCAATTTGAAAACCATGTGCGTGCTATTACTGGTATGCCCTTAGGTGATAGTGTACCAACCCATCCATTTTGTGCCATGATTAATGTTATTGGGGAGATTGGTGATATAGAGACTGTGCTTAAACTGTCAAATACGCATTTGCATTTATATGATAAAGAAGAGCGCGCCGATAGAAAATTGGGGCATATCAATATTACAGCCAACTCTCAGGCTGAGTTAGATGCAAGTATTAAACAATTAAAAGGCTTTCTGCCTTAGTGTTTTTGAGACTCTGTATTATCTTCAATATGCAGTATTACCCAAAATTCTTTTCTAAATAAGCAATAATCTGAGAAGTTTCAAGCATCCACTCGACTTGATCGCCATTCGTAATTTTTAAACAAGGCACTTGAGTTTTGCCTGTTGCTTTGAGTAATTCTGCTCTGTAAGCGCCCTGTCTATTTTGTGCATCTCTGGTAACAATTTTAAGATTTAAGCGTCTGATGACCCTTCTGGCCTTGATACAAAATGGACAACCAAAAAATTGATACAGTTCAATATTAGCGGTTTGTTGATCCACTTCTTGCTGCTTGGACTCACCACGCTTAACTTTGCGGACTGGAATTAGCCAACTAATCAAGGCAATAATTGCGCCCAGTCCATTGCGAAAGCCTTTTAGTAATAATTTCATTTTTCCTCTCTTGCCTTATAGGCGATTAATGTATTTTCTAATAATGTGGCAATGGTCATCGGCCCAACACCGCCAGGCACGGGTGTAATCCAACTAGCCACTTTCTCAGCAGACTCAAAATCTACATCACCAACCAAAGAGCCATTATCCAGTCTATTGATACCAACATCAATCACAATAGCACCTTGCTTAATCCATTCGCCTTGAATCATTTGCGCAATACCAACGGCTGTCACCACAATATCAGCTTGTTTGAGTTTGTTGGGTAAATCTTGAGTTTTGCTATGACAAATCGTCACTGTAGCACGCGCGTTTAAAAGCTCCATTGCCATTGGTCGTCCAACAATGTTTGATGCACCCACTACCACGCAATTTTTACCTACCAGATCAACACCTGTGGCTGCTAATAGTGTCATTACCCCCTTAGGCGTACAAGGGCGTAAAAAGGGTTTATTTTGCATCAATTTCCCGATATTTTCGCTATGGAAACCATCGACATCTTTTGTAGGGTCAATGGTCTCAATCACTTGATTGGCATCCAAATGTTTTGGTAGGGGTAATTGTACTAAAATACCATCAACTCTGTCATCATTATTTAAACGCTCAATTTCTGCTAACAATTCAGCCTGAGTAATATCGTTAGATTTGTTGATTTTTTCAGTATAAAAACCCACTTCCTCGCAAGCATTGCCCTTGTTACGCACATATACACTAGAGGCCGGGTCATCGCCCACCAAAATCACTGCCAAACCTGGCTTGCGGCCAAACAACGCTACCTGAGTCGCCATATCTGTTCTTAAGTCTTGTGCGATTTTCCTACCATCAATGATCACTGTAATACCTCCCTTACTTTTTCTAAATCCTGAGCAGTGTCCACACCAAAACCTGCTGGAGCGCAAGCAAGTGCAACATGTATACCAAGCCCTTCATTCAGCACGCTAAGTTGTTCTAATTTCTCCACTTGTTCATAGTCTGAGCTGTTCATGGTCAAATACTGCTTGATAAAACCTGAGCGATACGCATAAATACCGATATGTTTAAAACACAGTGCTACATCAAAATCCGCCTCATTTCGAAAAGCAGGAATTGGCGCGCGTGAAAAATATAGTGCCTTGCCAAATTTATCAAATACCACTTTTACACAATTTGGGTCTAAATATTGCGCCTTGTCTAACACATTCTCACATAGTGTTGCCATTTGCATCTTCGAATTGGCTAAATTGTTTGCCACTTGTTTGATCACTTGCTCGCCCAACATCGGTTCATCACCCTGCACATTAACAATGATTTGTTCATCGTCAATACCAAGTATTTCCAATACTTGCGCAATACGGGCAGTGCCTGATGTGTGTGCCTCATTGGTCATGCAAGTGGTTGCGCCAAAACCGTTGGCAACTTTCTCAATGCGTTTGTCATCTGTGGCAATAATCACAGTAGCTGCGCCGCTTTTTTTGGCATTTTCATAAGTATGTTGAATGAGTGGTTTGCCGTGAATATCTCTTAGTAATTTAGCACTCAAACGAGTTGATGCGTAGCGTGCAGGAATGATAACGGAAAAATCCATTAGTTTATTTTTCTTGCTTCTTCGGCCAATAACACGGGGATACCGTCAATAATTGGGTAAGCCAATTCGCTCTGCTCACAAATCAATTCGTCCTCCACTTGTTTAAGTGGTGCTTTGCTTTGTGGACAAACTAACAATTTTAATAGGGATTCATCAATCATAATTTAGCATCCAGTTTTGTCAAAAAATCATCGCTTAAATCGGCCTCAGAATATAAATACCACATCTGTTGCGTTGCGAATTGCCTACATTTTACACAATCCTTAGCACTCATAATAATTGGATAATCCTGAACAAAACTCAACTCTTTTTCAGTAAAGGCGTAATGGTCAGAAAATGCGTGTGGCTCAACCAACACACCAAGCTCAGATAGCGTATCAAAAAAGCGCTGCGGGTGCCCAATACCTGCGACAGCGTGACAGACTGTCTTTTCAAAAAAATCAAGTGGTTGAACTACACCTGTCGATAAATTAATAAATGATTTTGGGGTTAATTTTGATGGGTATTCGCCTGCCTGCTGTGCGCCATTATTAATGACAAAATCGACACTTTTTAATCTTGCAACTGACTCTCTAAGCGCTCCAGCAGGTAGAAAGAAACCATTGCCAAAACGACGCTTACCATCTACTACCACAATCTCAACTGCACGCCCCATGGCGTAATGTTGCAAACCATCATCACTAATAATAATATCTGGCTGATATTGCGTGATTAAATCTCTCACTGCTTGTGCGCGATTTTTATTCACCATGACCAACACATCGGATTGGGTGGCAATCAGTAAAGGCTCATCACCAGATAAGCTGGCTAAGGTGTTTTGATCAACCAACAAACTGCCTTGAGTGTGTGTACCGCCATAACCGCGTGACACCACCCCGACCTTCTTACCTTGTTGCTTAAAATGCTTAACTAAAGCCATAACAATGGGTGTCTTTCCACTACCACCAACGGTAATATTACCCACCACCACCACAGCTACATCAAAATGATAGGTGGACAGCAGACCGATACGGTATAAAAATTTTCTAACAAGCGATAACAAATAAAAGACTACTGAGACTGGCAATAACAAATAATTACCCAATTGACGCGTGTTTAAATCCATAAATTTTTTAATAATCGCAGTCAGATTGATGTTTTTCTTGGTAAATTTCAATCATTAGGTTGCCTAACTGGTCAATTTTGTTTTTGAGGGTTGTGTTTGACATGTTTTTCTCCTTTTTTAGAGCTCAGTACTCTTATACATAATTAAAAAGACAACAGATTTTATTGAATTGGGACATTTTTTAAAAAAATTTCCAAGTTGATAAAAGCTGACATTTTAATGATTGTTCATAATTACACAAAGGTCTTTACTTTTGAAGTGCTAATTATGACAAAATATTAACCTTATGAGTATCGAATTTAAAATTTCTAACCAATATTTACGCTCCAATCGAAAGAAAGGCTTTGTTTCTTTCATTTCTGGTGTCTCTATCGTTGGATTGGTACTGGGTGTTATAACATTAATTACCGTGCTATCAGTCATGAATGGCTTTCATAAAGAACTACGCAATAGAGTGTTAGGCGCTATTTCACACGCTTACATTACAGGATATGGCGATACAATTGAGAATTGGCAAACATTGCAAGCAAAAATTAATCAACACCCAAATGTCATTAGCACCTCACCTTATATACAAAAATACGCACTTATCAATGCCTCGTTTGGCTCACAAGGTATCCGTATTAGAGGCATTCAGCCTAAGTTAGAGAAAAAGACTTCTGTTTTACTGGATAAAATCAAATCTGGCAATGCAGAACTAGGCAAGTCTAACATCTTAATTGGCACAGGTTTGGCAACAAAATTAGGGGTGAGGGTTGGCAATAAAGTAACTTTACTCGTGCCACAACTGTCCGCTAATATTATGGGTATACAACCCAGATTTAAGCGTTTTACCGTGAGTGGTATTTTTGATGCAGGTATTGGTGAATATGACAATAATTTAGCCTTTATTGACCTACATCAAGCGCAATTGTTATACGCAATGAAGGGCAAAGTGTCAGGTATCCGACTCAAAGTTGATGATTTATTTAATGCCAAAAAAATTACCAATGAAGTCGTCAATAGTCTAAATTCTAGTCAATATTACGGTGTTGATTGGACACAGCAGAAAGCCAATTTCATCAAGGCGCTTAATCTCGAAAAACAAATGATTGCTATTATATTGTCATTAATTATTGCCGTTGCTGCATTTAATATTGTCTCAATGATGGTCATGGTGGTTACTGATAAAAAAGCCGATATTGCCATTCTCAGAACCATTGGCATGACCCCAAAACGCATTGTCAAATTATTCTTTTACCAAGGTATTACCATCGGTATTATCGGCATTGTTATAGGCACAATATTAGGGGTTCTGCTGGCACTGAACATTGAAGCTGTGATTGGTGTGATTGAGTCAATATTAGGCTTTCAATTCTTCCCCAAAGATGTCTTTTATATCAGCCGTTTCCCTTCTGAAATTCACTTAGATGATGTGATTATGGTTACCGTGGGTGCTTTTGTCTTGGTAGTGCTTGCCTCTATTTACCCTGCAAAACGCGCAGGAAAACTGCAAATCTCAGAGGTGCTTAATCATGAATAAGATTATCGAATGTCAAAATTTGAGCTATACCTATCATAACGCTGAGATTGAAACACCTGTATTAAATGCGCTAAATTTAGACATTAATCCTGCAGAGTCATTGGCTATTATCGGACAATCTGGCTGTGGTAAATCCACTTTACTAAATTTGTTAGGCGGCATAGACCAGCCCACTACTGGAAAAGTTATTATCAACAACGCTGATTTATCACAACTCAACGAAGAAGCAATTACCAACCTTCGTGCACAACACTTGGGGTTTGTTTATCAGTTTCATCACTTATTAAAAGACTTTAGTGCCTTGGATAATGTCGCAATGCCACTGCTCATTCGTGGTGATGACACACACTCAGCACTTGAAAAATCTAGCAAACTACTCGCAGATATCGGCCTGCAAAACCGACTCAATCATCGACCTGCAGAACTCTCTGGTGGTCAGCGTCAACGCGTTGCAATTGCACGCGCCCTGATTAACAACCCAAGTTGCCTGTTGGCTGATGAGCCCACAGGCAACTTAGATACAAAAAGCGCACAGGAAGTTTTAGGCTTGATGATGGAGCTCAAGCAACAGAAAAAATCAGCCTTAATTCTGGTTACACATGATATGAATATTGCAAAAAAAATGGATCGATTTTTAACCTTAGAAAATGGCAAGCTGGTATGAACATACATCAAATGCAAATATCTTATTCAGCCCAAGAAGATAGAATTATTTTAAACATTAACAGCAAAGAAAACGAAGAAATGCGCCTGCTTTTAACCCGTCGAATTGTAACCTCATTTTGGGATATTCTTAACCGCACCATTACCCATACTTTAACCAACGAACCTAAACTCAATGATATGCAAGAAATACCTGTTGCCCCTATACCGCAAAATGCAGGGAAAGAAGCAACACTTAAGCAGATGGAACAACAGATACACCATCAAAATATCATTAATGAAAGTGATTATAAAACCCCTTTTAATACAGGCGACACATTTCCAATGGGTGAGGCACCTATCTTGGTAGAGAAAATCACTATTAACACTTATGAGAACGGCAACATTGTGTTCATTTTTGAAAGTACCCATGAAAAAGATATGCGTCTTAACCTCAACTTACAAATACTACATAACTTATCTGATTTATTGGCTAGAGTGATGCCAATTACTGAGTGGAATATTGAACTGACAGAAGGAATCAACGCCCTCATCTGCGAAAATCAAAACAAACTGGCACTGCACTAATGGCTAACAAGAAAGTATCACAACAATTGTTGACATTGGAACATAGATTAGAACGGCAATCGGACACCATTAAAAACATACAAGAAAATGTAGACAATACCTCTAAATATCAAGATTTAAGGCAAGATGTTTTAAAAAGCCAAGGAAGCTTAATTAATCGGTGGTTAAGTGTAATTGGTATCTTTTTAATGGTATTTGGTGGGTATGGGGTTTTTGTGGTTAGGATGAAATCAAAGCTCTTGATAAACTTGTTAAAAAGTCTGAAAGCACATTAGCAGTAATTAAAACACACTCAAAAAATGCAAAAAAATACGAGGAGGAAGCTAAAGTTAGTGCTTCAACTGCAAAAAAATTAGCCAATCCAGAGGTGAAGCTGACCAAAAAAACAGAACAAGAAGTTAAAAAATCTGGCACAAAACTTCAAAAACTAATGTTAAAAATACGGCAAGAAGATTATAAGACAGCAATTAACCTATGGAAATATTTTATCGGTCATGCTTATTATGAAAATGAGAAAAAATATATATTAATTGGTTACTCTAATCTTGGTTATTCTTATGCCATGGAGGGTAATTATAAAAAAGCCATTGATGCTTTCGAAAAAGCCATTAAGATTAAGCCTGATTATCATGTGGCTTATTACAATAAGGGGAAGAATTATCGTAAACTAAAAGAGTATCAAAACGCCATTGATGCTTTCGAAAAAGCCATTAAGATTAAGCCTGATTTTCATGAGGCTTATTACAATAAGGGGGCTGCTTATGGTGAATTAAAAAAGTATCAAGAGGCTATTAACGCTTACAAAGAAACTATTAAGATTAAGCCTAATTTTCATGTGGCTTATCACGGTATAGGGGTTGCTTATAATAAAAAAGCCATTGACGCTAAGGCTTATTACAATATGGGGAAGATTTATCATAAATTAAAAAAGTATAAAAACGCCATTAATGCTTTCGAAAAAGCCATTAAGATTAATCCTGATTTTCATGAGGCTCATCGCAATTTGGAAAATGCTTTGAATCTTTTTAAAGCAATAAATAATAATCATTAGCGTTAAGAGGTGATGCTAACAAAAACTGGTCAATCTAAACGCTCAACAATATCGGTTTTAAAGGGCAGCTTTGATTTGTGTCAATACATTATTTGCATCAACATAGCACAATGTTGGCGCATAGTTTTTAACTTCAACTTCGCTGTAACTGGCATAAGAGGCAATAATCAATAAATCACCAACCTGTGCCTTATGTGCTGCTGCACCATTCACGGAAATCACGCCTGAGTTGTCTTTGCCACGGATTGCGTAGGTGGTAAAGCGATTGCCGTTACTAATGTTGTAAATTTGGATTTGCTCAAAAGCATGGATGCCTGCTGCCTCTAATAAAATACCGTCAATCTCACACGAGCCTTCATAGTCCACTTCACTGGCGGTGGTGGTTACGCGATGGAGTTTGGCTTTTAAAAAGGTTCTGTGCAAAATAATTAACTCAAAAACTGGATCATAATCCCAGCAGCAATTGCCGAGCCAATCACACCCGCCACATTTGGCCCCATGGCGTGCATTAATAAGAAATTGTGTGGGTCGGTTTCCAGCCCTACTTTGTTAGAAACACGGGCTGCCATTGGCACGGCAGAAACGCCTGCTGAGCCAATCAGTGGATTGATTTTATTTTTACCAAAGGCGTTCATCAATTTTGCCATCAACAATCCGCACGCTGTGCCAATAGCAAAAGCCACCATGCCCAGCACCAGAATACCCAGCGTTTCAGGTTGTAAAAACTTATCTGCCATCAACTTCGAGCCAACGGCTAAACCTAAGAAAATGGTTACGGTATTAATTAAGGCATTTTGTGTGGTGTCGCTCAATCGATCCACCACACCCGATTCCTTCATCAAATTACCAAAGGCAAACATACCCAATAACGGCGCTGCATCTGGCAAGAGTAATGCCACCAACATCAACAACATCACGGGGAAAATGATTTTTTCTGCGGTGGAGACTTCACGCAATTGCACCATTTTAATTTGACGCTCTTTTTGGGTGGTTAAAGCCCGCATAATCGGCGGCTGAATCAGTGGCACCAACGCCATGTAAGAATAAGAAGCCACGGCAATTGCCCCCAATAAATCAGGCGCCAATTTGGAGGCAACATAAATACTGGTCGGTCCATCAGCCCCGCCAATAATGCCAATGGCAGCAGCGTCATTAAGGCTAAAATCAAAAATCCCCATGGCACTCAAACCAATGGCACCCAACAAAGTGGCAAAAATACCAAACTGCGCTGCTGCACCGAGTAACAAAGTCTTAGGGTTGGCCAGCAACGGCCCAAAATCAGTCAAGGCACCCACCCCCATAAAAATAATCAAGGGAAAGGCGCCCGATTCAATGCCCACTTCATAAAATATATGCAAAATCCCATTACCCTCGGCGATACCTGCCCCTGGAATATTGGCTAAAATCGCACCAAAACCAATGGGCAACAACAACAACGGCTCAAACTTTTTAACAATAGCTAAGTATAACAGCAGCATTCCTACCAGCAACATCAGCCCTTGACCCCAAACCATTTGCTGTAATCCTGTATTTGCCCAAAGCATGTTTAATTGTTCCATTGAGAGACCTTGTGATTATGAATAATTAGAAAAATAATAGTGTTGATAGTGACACATAGAAACCTTTGCAATAAATAAGAATACTCAAGGCAGGCTATACCATGCTTAATAGCGTTTGACCTACAGTTACCGCATCACCCTCTTTGACGCTAACGCTGGCGACCACGCCAGATCTTGCTGCTTTGATTTCAGTTTCCATTTTCATGGCTTCTAAAATAACCAACACATCCCCTTCATTGATTTTTTGATGAGGCAATACCATCACCTTCCAAATATTACCCGAAAGGGGGGCGCCGATTTCTTCGGCATTTTCAGCAGGTATGGTATCAATCATTTCTTTTTCTGCTGGTGTTGCTGGCACAACAACATCTGCGGCGGACTTCATTGAGGTGATATTACCGCCTGCGGACACATCAACTTTGTAAGAAGTGCCTTTGAATGACACCGTATAACTGCCCTCTTCGGTTGAGTTATTAATGCTATTACCTGCTTCTGGAATAGCTTCAAAAAATTCAGCATTATTACGATTTTCTATAAAATTGATGCCGACTTGTGGGAATAAAGCATAGGTCAACAAATCATCAATTTTATTATCGGCTAGGGTTAAACTCTTTTCTGCCACGATTTTGTCAAATTCTTGCTCCAAAATGTGCATTTCTGGTGTGATATTGTCTGCTGGGCGACAGGTAATTGGCTCGCTGCCATCTAGTACTTTGGTTTGCAAGGCTTGATTAACTGGGGCAGGTGTTGCGCCGTATTCGCCTTTTAAAATGCCTGCGGATTCTTTGGTGATGGTCGTATAGCGTTCGCCGGTTAGCACATTTAAAACCGATTGTGTGCCAACAATTTGTGAGGTTGGCGTTACTAAAGGGATATAACCCAAGTCTTTACGCACGCGTGGAATCTCTGCCATCACTTCGTCCATTTTATCAAGGGCATTTTGCTCGCGCAATTGGCTTTCCATATTGGTCAACATACCGCCAGGCACTTGTGATAATAAAATTCTGGAGTCTACGCCTTTAAGTGAGCCTTCGAACTGTGCATATTTGGCACGAATGGGTCTAAAGTAGGCGTCAATTTCTTCTAATTTGGCTAAATCTAACCCTGTTTTTCTAGGGCTATTTTCTAAAATAGATACCACTGAATTGGTGGCTGAGTGTCCATAAGTCATGCTCATAGAACCAATAGCTGTGTCCACACGGTCAATACCTGCTTCCACTGCTTTGACAATCGAGGCGGTTGACAAGCCTGTGGTGGCATGCGCGTGTAATTGAATGGGAATATCAACGGTTGCTTTAAGTTTTTTAACCAAATCATACGCATCATAAGGGTGCAATAAGCCTGCCATATCTTTGATACATAAAGAATGGGCGCCCATGTCTTCAATGGCTTTTGCCATATCCACCCAAGTTTGCAGAGTGTGCACTGGGCTGACGGTGTAAGAAATGGTGCCTTGGGCGTGTTGACCTAATTTAACGGTTTGATCCACGGCCGTTTTTAGGTTGCGCATATCGTTCATTGCATCAAAAATACGGAACACACTGACGCCATTTTCAGCGCAACGCTCAATAAATTGACGCACCACATCATCACTATAATGGCGGTAACCGAGTAAATTTTGCCCTCTGAGCAACATTTGCTGAGGGGTGTTGGGCATGACTGCTTTGATTTCACGAATTCTGTCCCAAGGATCCTCGCCAAGATAGCGAATACAGGCATCAAAAGTTGCACCGCCCCATGATTCCATTGACCAATAGCCAATCTTATCAAGTTTATCAGCAATCGGGAGCATATCGTCTATACGCATTCTCGTTGCGAATAGAGATTGGTGTGCATCTCGCAAAACAAGCTCGGTGATTTCTACTTTTTTGGTGTTTTTTTGGTTATTAGGATTTCGAACAACATTCTTTAGAAAATCTAGCATTTTTTCTACGCTCCTCTGTGTATCTTAATAGCTTCCTCAATGACAAATTTAGTCTCTTCGTCTAATTCGTCGTCCATATTGTTAACAGTGACTGATGCCTGTTTGTTTGTGTTTACCCTGTGAATAATAATTGACATTAATTTGGTCACAAACACCAATAAAGTCAAAAACAAAAAAACAAAACCCATCCCAAAAAGGGTTAGGTTTAAGGCTTCTGCTATTAAATCTACTTGTTCCATATTATTTCACTTTGGTTTAAATTTGGTACCGATGGACGGGGTCGAACCGTCACTCCTTGCGGAACTGGATTTTGAATCCAGCGTGTCTACCAATTCCACCACATCGGCTTAATCTTTTTTTTATTTATGTCTGAAAGTAATTCTACCCTTTGTTAGGTCGTAAGGTGTCATTTCTACAGTCACCTTGTCTCCTGGTAAAATACGAATATAGTGCTTACGAATCTTGCCAGAGATATGCGCCAATACACTGTGCCCATTCTCTAACTCAACCGTAAAAGTGGTGTTGGGTAATTTTTCTTTCACCACACCCTCTAACTCAATATAATCACTTTTCGACATACACGCTCTTTTAAACAAAAAAAGTTATTTTACCCGATTGTTGCGACTTAGACAAAAGCTTTAATGCCATACAAATACGCTATAATTAGCGTCTTTTTACCAGCATTTAGAATGCCAATGAAAACAAGTTTCGAATTTTTCCCCCCACGAACAGAAAAAGGCAAACAAACTCTACACCAAGTTCGCCAAGAACTGAGTAGCCTCAACCCAGAATATTTTTCTGTGACTTTTGGTGCGCTTGGTACAACACAAGAGGTAACATTAGAGACGGTTTTAGATATTCAAAAAAATGACACTGTCGCTGCTGCACCTCATTTATCTTGCATTGGCTCAAAAAAAGAAATTATTATTGAATTGCTTGACCAATATAAAGCAGCTAATATTAATCGACTGGTTGCACTCAGAGGTGACATCCCATCTGGCGTGCGTGATATTGGTGATTTCCATTATGCCAATGAACTGGTTGAATTTGTTAAATCGCAATACAACCATCACTTCCATATTGAAATAGCCGCCTATCCTGAGATGCACCCAGAATCTAAAAACAGACTAACTGACTTGCAACATTTTGCTGACAAAGTAAAGGCTGGTGCAGATGGTGCTATCACACAATACTTTTATGACGCTGATGCCTATTTTAAATTTGTTGATGCAACAGAAAAACTCGGTATTAATATTCCAATCACCCCAGGCATTATGCCGATTACCAACTACACGCAGCTGGTAAGATTTTCCAAAATGTGTGGTGCAAAAATCCCTCATTGGATTTTAAAAAAATTAGAACTGTATCAAGATGACTTTGACTCACTCAGTGCGTTTGGATTGGAGGTTGTCACCAACTTGTGTCAAACGCTAAAAGCGCAAGGCGTTAATAATTTTCATTTCTATTCAATGAATCGCTCACAGCCTTCTCTAGAAATCGCTAAGCATTTATAGTAGCACGCTTAATGTTGAGATTTAACCCAGCCTTGTAGGTTGTGTAATGCTTTTTTATCTTGAGAATGGCACTGCTGCTCAAGCATATCTAGGCGTTCAGCAAACTCAGAAAACACCATTTCATAATGTTTATTTTTAATTTCTTCTTTATAAAGTTTGGACTTTAGATTAGTGATAATACCGTGATAGACTTTATCATTGGCACCATGAATGGCGTTATCAACTTCTATTTTATGGATAGCATCATCCTTAATCTGTTGCATTTTTTGAATATGTTGGTCTTGCTCAGAACTCATATTAACACTCGGATACGCCAACCTCAAACTGTCTATTGTTACATAGCCTTCATGCGTTTGCAGTTTGCCATTGTTGATTTGATTTTGAATATCAAAACGACTAATGCCCAACATTCTTGCTGCCTTAGATACACTCAACTTAACCATAATACTCTCCTCAAGAAATAAACTATAGTTAACAATAAACCTATTTTAGGTTTTTGTCAAGTTTGTTAATGCTTCAAGTAACCCTTCATCACTGATTTTTGTGGCAACTTCAACTTGAGTGAAGCCTATAGATTGTGCAAAAGTTTTAATCCGCTCACTTAATACTACTAATGGATAGCGCTTGATTGCATTCATCGAATTGGTATCGATTTGCTCAACTATTGACAAAAGTGCCGTGAGGTTTTCAACACTGGTTGCGGTAATAATACCTTGATCACTTTGTAAAAATTCCGACAAAGCGCTATGATGTAGTGATGTAGCATCACACACCACACGCTGATAAGCTTCAATATATTCAACTGTATTATGCCGCTCCAGCCCTTCTCTGAGCGTTTCTCTTCCGCCTTTACCTCGAAAGATCAAAATATCTTTATCTGTTAGCATTTTGACTTCTGACAGTGCCAACAATGCTTCACTAGAGGCTTTCTCACCAGGGAAAGCATCAACCTCAAAGCCATATTCATTCAGTTTATTTGCAGTTGCTGCACCTACAGCAAAAAATCTACATTGCTGATGCGCTAAGTTTTTAAGTATCTCTAAACTGTATTCAACTGCATTGCTACTGATAAAAATCAGCACATCATAATGGCTTTTAAGCGGTGCATTACTTAAAGGCTCAACTTTTAAACTGGGAAACAAGATAGCTTGATAACCACTCTGACTTACCAAAGTTTGCAATGGTTGGACTTGAGCTAAGGCGCGTGTTAGTAAAATATTCAAGCTACGCGCATCTCTAAAAACCCAATAATTCAGCAATAATGCGGATTCTATCTAATGTTTCACGCTCTGCAAATTTGCAAATCAAGACCGTCTTAGTGTTGATATTAACGATACTTTCAAGGTAGGTGCGTATTTGTTTTTCATCCCATACTTGTGCAGCATATAACACTGGATATTGATTAAAACTCAATATTATATCTGCGACTTGCGCTTCTTGTAAATCCAGTTTAAGTGTTTTAGATGATTGGAAGCACACTTTATAGCCAGACAATAACTTCATTATGGCTGTGCTTGGTGTCTGATCGACTTCGCAAAATAAAATAAAATTTTGCGAATAATCTTGTACTTCATTTAGCGCGTTTTTCAGTGCTGTTGCATCGGTTAATTGCGAATGTTTAATCGTTAACACCAGCGTAAAATCATTCTCTTCATCTTCTGCAATATCGCTAAAAATTTGCTCTAAATCTTCATCCGTATCAATCGGTAATGATAGCGTTTTAAAGATAGCAGCATAATAATCAAAACGCCAATCTTCAGGTAAATCATCAGGATAAAAATCATCTTGCAGGTCAAGCCCACTACGACCAATTAGAAATTCTGTTTTATTCATTAGTCCTCCTAAATAAATATAATTAAATTTTGTAAATCAAGGTTATTAAGCCCATAAGACAAGTTTTGCAACTAAGGTTGTTCTTTTAGTGTTGTCAAAAATTATCATATTTGTTCAGCGCGCACTATACCCTTTATAATGAGTGAAAAATTATTGCTTCATTAATTATGCCTGATATTCTACTACCAATTATTGCCCTGTTAGCAGGTTTTATACTTTTAATTTGGAGTGCCGATACATTTACTGAAAATGGCGCAAAGATTGCTAATATTTTCAAAGTTTCGCCTTTAGTAATTGGCTTGCTTATTTTTGGTTTCGGTACTTCGGCACCTGAGATGCTGGTGTCAGGCTTAGCAGCAATAAATGGCAATACAGGACTAAGCATTGGTAATGCCATCGGCTCTAATATTTTTAATATCGCACTTGTGCTTGGCGTGAGTGCCATCATCGCTCCTATTGAGGTAAAAAACAAAGTTCTAAAAAAAGAATGGCTGTTCTTAATGCTTGTTACGCTTGTTGCTGGCTTCTTACTATGGGATAAACACCTTGGTGTCGCTGATGGATTGGTATTGGTATTTTTATTAATTGTATTTTTAACTTACACTTTAATGACAGCTAGAAACTCAAACTCTCACGAATTTGATGAATTTTCAGAAACCATTGATAAAAGTCAAACGAAAAAAACTTGGGTAATGCTTATTGTTGGTTTAGTGGTGTTGATTTCCAGTGCTAAATTGATTGTATGGGGGGGTGTAGAAGTTGCGAAATTCTTTGAAATATCTGACTTAATCATTGGCTTAAGCGTTATTGCGCTCGGCACCAGTTTGCCTGAGTTAGCGGTATCTATCTCTAGCGTTTTAAAGAAGCAATATGAGATGGTGGTTGGCAATGTGATTGGCTCTAATCTATTTAACACTATTGCTGTTCTTGCTATTCCTGGACTCATTCACCCATCCAAAGTGGCAGATGAGATTATTGTTCGAGATTACCCAGTGATGTTACTATTGACATTACTGTTATTCATCCTATCTTATAAGTTTCATAAAAAACATAGGATTAATCGCTTTGAAGGTATCGTATTGGTAAGTGTGTTTAGCATTTATATGTGGCAGTTATTCTAAGAGTGTCGCCAATGAATCTGGTTTTTCACAGTGAGCTTGAAGTGGCAAAATTTGCTCAGGACTTAGCACGCAATGTAGAAAATCTTAATCATGCTATCGTTATTTACCTAGAGGGTGATTTGGGCGTAGGGAAAACCACAATAGCAAGAAACTTTATTCAAACTTTTGGTTTTAAGCGTGTCAAGAGCCCCACTTATTCACTGGTCGAAAGTTATCAAAATCAAACGATTAATATTCATCATTTTGATTGTTATCGCCTCAGCGACCCAGAAGAATTAGAATATATTGGCATTCGAGAATATTCACAAGACAAAAGTATTCAACTGATTGAATGGGCAGAATTAGGCAAAGGTATGATTGCTCCTGCTGATTTAATTATTCACATCACTGGTGAAGACAACAGCAGAACTTTAACAATGAGCGCACAAAGTGACACAGGAAAGCAACTACTGCGCTCTATTGATTAAGCTTTTTCAGGTGCTACACCTTCTTCTGGTGGTTCGTAATTTGGGTCGTTTGGATTCATAAAAATAAAGCCGTACCCCCCTTCGGTATCAATCTCGTCAAAATCAACCACCATGCCCTCTAACAATTCTTTCTGTGCATAAGTCAGCACATACTCAATGCCGTTTGATTCTAAATGAATATCGCTATCTGAGCGCTCATCAAAACCCATTAAATATTGGAAGCCCTCATCGGTTTTATCAACCGCAAAACGCATTAACAAACCTTGTGCATCAGGGTTTTGTGTAGAGAGTGCGATTTCTTCAGCAGCACGCTTAGTAATTGTAATCATTCTTTATTTTTCCTAACAAAATTCACAAATTGCTCAACCCAACGATTGCCACCTACACTACGCAAGTGTGTGTAAGTGGCTAATAGGTTGTGCGTTAAAATACCATCGTGCTTATTATCCACACCTACGCCGCGCAAAACCTTATAAGCATAACGGGTTTTAGGGTTTATATTTTCAAGTTTCGAATAATGAAACTCATGTGCATAAATCACAGAGGCAGCCCCTTCCCAAGGGTGTTGGTCTGTTGGTGCTAATTGCACATAACCCCTGCCAATCGGTTTAGGCGTCATCACCGTGTTAGCCTGAATCACGCCAACCATTTGGTGAGATTTTCCTTGATGAGTGATTGTCTGACTAAGATACATCAGCCCACCACATTCTGCATAAGTGGGTAATCCCTGCTCTATTTTTAGTTTAATATCAGCAAGCAAGGATTGATTGCTACTGAGTGATTCAAGTTGCATTTCTGGAAAACCGCCACCAATAAACAAGCCATCACATTTTGGCAATTCACTGGCTTTTAATGTATCAAAATATTTTATTTTGACACCCAAGGATTTGAATGCATCTAAGTCATCTTGATAGTAAAAACCAAAGGCTGGGTCTTTGGCTACACTGATTGTTAAATTGCTAAAGGCAATAACTGATACTGGCATATCAACCAATTTTTTTGCACTGGCTAAAGACAAAATCTTGTCTAAGTCCACTTGGTCAGCGATCATCCGAGCAGCACTGTTGATAAATCGTTGAGATTGAGTCGACTCATTCGCCGGCATAAGCCCTAAGTGGCGTTCATCGATAACCAATTCTTTAGAGCGACGAACAGCGCCTAAAACAGGGGTATCTGTGTAATACTCAATGGCTTGGACAAGCTTTGATTCATGACGCTCGCCAGCAACCTTATTCAGGATTACGCCAACAATATTAACATTAGTATCGAAAGTTTGATAACCCATTAATAGGGGTGCAACACCACGGGTAATACCGTTACTATCAATCACTAAAACAACATTTGTATCCAATAGTTTTGCCATATCCGCATTGGCATCACCCCCTGTGGTATTCATGCCGTCATACAAACCCTTATTGCCTTCAATAATTGCGATATCACTTTGTTGTTGATGAAATAACGCACTAATTTCATTTTCAGACATGGTATAAAAGTCTAAATTGTAGCAAGGGTTGCCACTGGCTTGTGCCAACCAAATCGGGTCAATATAATCAGGTCCTTTTTTAAATGCTTGAACTTTGAGTGTGCGGGCTTTAAATGCTGCACATAAGCCTAGGCTAACGACAGTCTTACCTGAGGATTTATGAGCAGCAGAAAGGTAGATAGAGGAGGACATACCTCATTATTGATTAAGCTTTATGATGTGGGTCTGCCACTTTATCAGCCAAACTCTCAGGTAAAAATGGCAAGAATTTAATTAAAAACACAACAGCAATCAAAGCCACAGCAACACCACCCACACCCAATAACATCTCAGGCAATGAAGCTTGATAAATAACAAGCTCGCCATACCCCTCTAAGATTTCTTTACCTGGGAACATTTCTAATGGATAGGCTTGTCCGCCAATAATTAATACATACATCTGAACAATACCGCCAATCAACACCAAAAGAGACGCCAATCCCAAAACAGAACGATTGCCCTTAAATACTGGATGGTAAATTAACAACAGAGGCACCAAGCTGCCCAGTAGAATTTGCCCATACCAAAATAGATTGGTATAAATGCTGTTGGTATTAAATAGAAGCATTGCCACATTCTTATTTTCAGCCAAATAAATATTGCCAATATGAAACACGATCACAAAATACAAAACCGCTGCTACAAACACACCCAGTAAATTCCTAAGACGATTTAAAACCACATCACCCAAGGGGCGTTCGCTCCACTTGTAACTTGCCATTAAAATTAAGATAAAGAAAGCCAAACCAAAAGAAAATGACATCGCAATAAATTTAGGTGCCATAATCATGGCATCATAAGCATGACGAGCCACCAATAAGCCAAAAATAGAGCCTGTGCCAGTCGTTAATATCAAACGCCAAATAAACGCTGCTATGCCAGCTTTGCGACTAAATTTGTTCATTCTACGCTCAAACATCATCCACAGATACACCGCAACAATAACAAAGAAACCATTGTATAAAATAATATTCCAAGCAAAAATTGACTTGAAATTATACTCTGTCATTGCCACAATTAGACGATCAGGGCGACCCAAATCAAGCACCAACACCATTAAGCCACCTGCCAATAATGCCAAAGCCACCAAGCCCGATAAACGCGACAAGGGTTTATAAAGTTTTTTCTGAAACACGGAGGCGATGGAAGCCACATTCAACGCACCTGAAGCGGCAATAATTAAAAACAAAGCAAACACATGTGGGAGACCCCAAACAATGCGGTTATTCATGCCGGTAACAAAATGACCGTTATGCTCCATATAGTAAACGCTTCCCAATGCGGCTAAAATAAAAACACCTAAGCCTGCAACGAGCGCATAAAAACCTAAACTTCTGCCTTGGATTTGCTGGTAACGAATATTCATAAAATTCCTAAATGATTAAATGCCGCTGTAACGCACGCCAGTATTTAAATTGAGATCTGCCCTGATTTGAGTGCTTTGAATTTTTTTAAGTGTTTGGTTAATTTTGCTATCGGCATCGTATAAATCGCCAAAAATAACACCCTCGCCACTCACTGCCTCAGCACAAGCAGGCACGCCCCCTTTATCAACACGATGAACACATAATGTGCAGGATTCAACTGTGCCTTTGCCTCGCGGCATATGCTCTTTTTGATTGCTCAAATTTTCATGCACAAACGAACGCGCATCATAAGGGCAAGCCATCATACAATAGCGACAACCAATACATAAATGCTTATCCACCAACACAACCCCATCTTCACGCCTCATTGAAGCGTTGGTTGGGCAAACATCTACACAAGGGGGTTGTTCGCAATGTTGGCACATCATGGGCAAACTATCAATCTTACCAGTGGCTCTGTCTTTGACTTTAATTTTCTTAATCCAACTTGGTTTTTGATGACCAGTAGAATGCGTTTCATTACCCCAACCATTTTCCTCTTGACAGGCATTTACCATGTTATCAATATCGGACTCGCTCAGTTGGTTAATGTCAACCAACATTCCCCAGCGTTTTTCCTTGGTTACTGGATTGTCATTAACGGCAAATGTGGTTAACGAAATACCACTGGCAATCGTTGCTACGCCTGCTGTTGAAGCCGTTGTACTCTTAATAAAATCACGACGATTTAGTTTTTTACTCATTATAAATCCTCTTGTGGTGTAGTGCGATGACAAGAAAAACAATCCAAACTTACGCCTACTTTTTGATGGCAAGTTGAGCAAAATTGATCAGGGGCGTTAACTGGAATATACTCACCGTCTTTACTAGTGCTATGACAATTAACACAAGCTTTTAATGAATCTCTCTTAGTTCGAACACCCTGGCGTAAAGTTTTATCACGCTTATGCAATAAAAACTCAGGGTGCATTTTTCTAATCTCAGAAAGACTGGGGTGAATATCTCTACTCTTGCCTTCATCTTCCAATTCACTCGCCTTGTCACCAAGATTAATATGACCCTCACCACTATATGCAAACACGCTGGTATATGATAATGCTAACAAAATAATCAATAAACGATTCATAGTTATTCTCTTTATTACTCGCCTAATCCCATTTGAATATAGCCTGTTGGACACACATCAGCACAAATGTGACAACCAATACACTTGTTGTAATCTGTGTCAACATAACGACCTAGTGTGGCCTGGTCTTTCTTAACCTTAAATACTGCATCTTGTGGACAATACATAACACAGTTGTCACATTCAAAACACAGACCACAAGACATACAACGACCTGCTTCAGCCTTCGCTTCTTCTTCGTTGTAACCAATTAAACGCTCTTCGAAGTTACCAAGTACATTGTCAACATCAACCGTTTTATGGTTTCTTGCGTTGCGCTCTTCATTATCAAAGTGCCCTAAGAATAACTCGGTATGTGGAATGATTGATGCAAATGAACGATCTTCATAGTTATGTACTGCATATTCTGCAGAGTCCGTTGCTGCAGCCAATGCACCCTTATCATATTCTGTAGGCGCTAAATCCCACTCGTTGAGTTTGTCCATTAAATCAAAGTAATGCACATCAACTTTATTACGCGCTTTTTGGTTGTTGCCAGCAAGGTAGTCATCAATACTATCAGCTACAATGCCTGCTTGTCCAATCGCAGTAGTTAACAAGTGTGGACGAACCACATCACCACAAACAAAGAAACCTGGTTTGTTTGGTATCTGAAAGTTCTTATCGGCATCAATAAAACCACGCTCATTAAAGAATGAATCATCCATACCTTCAGCGTCAACACCTTGACCAATCGCAGATACGATTAATTCGCACTCAATATCAAACTCAGAGCCTTCAATCGGTGTAGAGCCATCCTCTTCCAAGCGAATCATACGCAATGCAACAGCACGACCATTGCCATCTGTCACTACTTCCACAGGTTGTAATTGACCTTGAATTTCAACACCCTCACGGTTTGCATCATCAATTTCTTCTTGTGCTGCTGGCATATTTTCAACAGTTGAGCGTGTTGTTAGTAGCACATCTGCGCCTAAACGCTTAGAAGTATCAACCACATCGTGCGCTGTATCATCAAAAATAACACGCTCAGGACGGTCTTTTTCGGCAATATTTTCAATGTTACCCAAACGACGAGCAACAGAAACAACATCAATTGAAGTATCACCACCACCAATACAAATCACTTTACCGGTAATATGCTTTAAACGACCTTGGTTGTAAGCTTCAAGAAATGCAACACCTGAGACACAGTTAGCCGCTTCACCACCTGGAATTGGTAATGAACGACCACTCATTGCACCGATAGCGAATAACACTGCATCGTAATCTTTTTCTAATTCTTCCATAGAAACATCAACACCAATCTTGGTATTCATTTTAGTCTCAACGCCGGTTTCTATAATACGATCAATTTCGTGCTTTAATACATCGCGCGGTACACGATAATCAGGAATACCATACATCATCATGCCGCCTAACTGGTCATATTTTTCAAATACAGTCACACTGTGACCTTGCTTGCGTAATTGTAAGGCTGCTGTTAAACCACCACAACCGCCACCAATAATAGCAACTTTTTTGCCCGTGTCTTTAGCTTCAAATTCAAATTTGTAACCTTCTTCTTTTGCAGTATCACCAATAAATTGTTCTACTGCATTAATACCAACTGTATCTTCAACTTCATTACGGTTACAGCCATCTTCACAAGGTGCTGGACAAACACGCCCCATCACGGATGGAAATGGATTTGCATCCGTTGAACGACGGAACGCATATTCCTGCCACGATAGATCACCAGAAGGCTTCTCCATGCCACGAACAATATCCAACCAACCACGAATATTGTGACCAGAAGGACAAGAGCCTTGGCAAGGTGGTGTTTGACTTACATAAGTTGGACATTTATGCGATTCATCGTTTTGAAAAATCTTTTGATTCCATGGTACGCTACCTTGGTCATCACCCTCATCTTTAAACATTCTAAATGTGTGGTTGTCGCCTTTATAATTTTGTCCATATGGGTTTTTTTGCATATCAAATCTCCTTATTTATTTTGCAGTTTCTTTTTCTACTGATGCTTCTTCTACCTCTTCGGATGAAGCATCATCTGTTTGTGGTTTGTCCATAATAATTGCCTCACTCACTAACTGATGAGCGCTGACAATCATATAGGGGTCAAAATCAAATTTTGGTAACACTTTGCTGAACTGTGACTTACAGATTGCACAAATGGCAACCAGTGTATTAACAGCGTCAGTTTTTTCTACTTCCTTCAGTGCTTGCATTCTCGGCATAGCACCTTTAATACGAATCTCCATTAAGTCATCTGTTAATAGACCGCCACCGCCGCCACAACAAAATGTTGATTCCATAATCGTGCTTCGTTCCATATCCACATAGTTATTACAAACCGCTTTAATCACTTCACGAGGAAGGATAAATTGACCATTTGGAATACCGCCCATATTAGTCGCCCGAGCAACATTACAAGAGTCGTGGAAAGTCACTGTTCTATCGTCATTAGCAGATTTATCAAATTCTAACCTGCCGCGCTGAATTAAGTCGTGTGTGTATTCAATAATATGCTGTGGTTGTGGATAACGGGAATCTAACTGATTTTGCAACTTTAAAGCATGTTTGTCAGTTGTGTCTGCACCAGCACCAACTCCTGATAAAGTATTCCAAAAACTGTATGCCACACGCCAAGCATGACCACACTCACCCACCATAACACGAGACACTTCAAGATCAAGTGCGGCTTTGCGAATTCTAAGTGCAGCTTTGCGCATAATGTCGTAAGAGCCAATAAACATACCGAAGTTTGCGCCTTCAGATGCATAAGAGCTCATGGTCCAACTAACGCCATCTTGATGAAAGACTTTGCCATAACCGATCAAACCATCAATATGTGGTTCAGCAAAGAAATCTGCTGATGGGGTGATGAGTAAAATCTCTGCACCTTTTTGGTCTAACGGGTATTTAACGGCAACACCTGTTTCCTCTTCAATCTCTTCTTCAAGGTCAAGCAAAGTATCCCGCAAGGCTGGCTCAGGCAATCCTAAGTTATTACCTACTGTGATTGCCTTACCTAAAATTTGGTTACAATATTTTTGACCCACACCAACACTGTCTAATACTTCACGAGCTGCCATTGAAATTTCAGCGGTATCAATACCATACGGGCAAAATACAGAACAACGACGACATTGTGAACACTGGTGAAAGTAGTTATACCAATCATCCAACATTTCATCATCTAGCTCTTTGGCGCCAACTAATTTAGGGAAATATTTACCCGCAAAAGTAAAGTGGCGACGATAAACACTTCTAAACAAATCTTGTCGTGCTACTGGCATATTTTTAGGGTCAGAAGAACCCAAGAAATAATGACACTTATCAGTACAAGCACCACACTTGACGCAAGCATCCAAAAAAACTTGAACAGAGCGATATTTAGACTTAAGCTCGCCCATTTTGTTAATCGCAACTTCTTGCCAATTGTCAACTTTTTCACCAGGAAAGCCTAAGGGTTTTTGAAATTCTTCAACGGATTTGAATGGACCGTCGCCAGCCATAACACCTTCGTTAATCTCAGGAATTTCTAAATAAGTGGGTAATTTTGGTACTTCGAAATCTTTTGCCATGTTATTCGTCCTTACCTATTGTCTCGTTTAATCTAACTTCCTGTTCTTTTTCTTGCTTCAATGCCCATGGTGAAATGTGTCGTTTTTTGCGTGCATCATCCACTTGATTGCGTGTTGGGCTAAAAAACACACCCGGTACATGCAACAGTTTTGAAATTGGGAAAATTGCCAACAATGAAAATGCCAAGAAAATATGCACCAAAAAATGCACTTCTGTTGGTAAATTTTCCCAATCAAAAGTCAACAAACCAGAGGCAAAGTTTTTCACTGTAATAACATCAGTGTGATTACTGGTAAATGTCATCACCACCCCACTCACACCAATAACCAATAATAAAAGCAGCATAAGATAATCAGATGGTGCTGAAATATAACGAATACGCTCAATGGCAATACGACGACCCATCAAACCAATCAGCCCAATTACCATTGCAAATGCTGCATATTTAAAGGGTTGAACCAATAAAAATATTTCAGGTAAATCGCCTGGCCAAAAATAACGAGCATGACGAATTAAAACCAACAACAAACCTACATGGAACAACCAGCCAAACAGCCAAGTCCATTTATTAGATTTAAACAAACTTTCAAACAACACAACTTCGCGCGCTAAGCGTATAACCACACCTGTTTGTGTTAACGGCGTTGGTGCAGTTGGAATTTTAAGAGGGGCAGGCGTTATCCAATATTGATAAATTTTTCTTGTCATACCAACAAGAAAAATCACCAAAGATAGGTAGAATAAAGCCGTAAAAAAAATACTTACTAAAGACATGTTGCCCTCAAAAAATTTAAAATTTAGGAAAACACCCGAATAAACGGGTGCTTTCAATTAATATTTACTTAAAAAGCCTTAGACCTTTTAAATCAAATATTTAGATACAACCCGTTGGCTTAGGAAGACCCGCAAAACGACAGCCTTGCTTACCAGGACCGTATGGGAATAAAGAATAAAGATACTTAGAGTTGCCTTTTTCTTTACCGAATTGTTTGCCAATTGCTTTTGTTAATACACGAACCGCTGGTGCAATCTGGTACTCTTCAAAGTAATCACGCAAGAAATTAATAACATCCCAGTGTTCTTCAGACAACTCAATATCATCACCTTTTGCCATTTCTACAGCAATTTCCTTTGTCCAGTCTTTAAGATCTACCAAGAAACCTTCTTCGTCTACTTCTGCGCCTAAAATATCAGCCATTTTTTTACTCCTATATATTAAATTAAAAAACTATCGTTTAAACCCACGAAACTGTCGTTCCGTGTTCCTCAACTAAATCAACAAAACCTGCATAATCAACTAATTTGATATTATCTGCAACCTTTGATGAAATTCCTCTTGCGTCAACATCTCCTTGCAATGCAAAGACTCTACCTTGCGCAGCAAGATCAGCAAGCATCGATGAATTCGCATTATTTGCAGCGGAAATCACACCGTCTTCAATCAACAAGATAACACTTGTGTCATCAATTGTATTCAAACAAGACTGTAATGAGTTACGTTCAAAAGATGATTTGTTTACTGTATGTAGCATATTAAAACTCCTTAAAAACTTAGACATACGTCTTGTTCAGACATAATTTTAGTAAGTTCGGCATTAGAAACCACTTTAATACTTGGTTTTTCTGCCCAATCATCATCTTCATCTTCCCAGACTAAAGGCATAAGGTCGTCTAGACTCAAACCTCTTTCTTCCAAAGATTCTGCCGATACATAAAACTGTTTAATGTCATAATCGCCAAGCGCATGAAAAGTCTTAGAAAAGTTTTTCATGCCAATGCCTTCAGGGTTTTGACCTTCAACAAGTTGATACACACCGTCATCAATAAATGATAAAGAGACATCTTGGTCAAAAGCAGCGGCAACCAATACCACCTCTAATGACTCTAATGCATACACAGTACCATAAGGCGCCCTACGGTTTAAATACATAAATTTCTTTGTGCTCATACTAGTCTCCAAATACCACTAAACGATCAGACTGAATGCCTGCTTCAATTAACTGACCTAGGCCAGAAATACGAAATGCAGGATGGATATTATTACCATCAACACCATTCTTGCCCGCTTCACCTTCATCTAACATACCACGACGAAGCGCAGCAGCCACACATACCACCAACTCAGGCTCACCGTCAGCATTCTTAATATCTAGGCTAGCCCAATTACTAACAACATTACGATCGTCTTGTGGTGGAATGGTAAAGCGTGATGCGTTATCTACGCCATCGTGATAGAAAAACACACGAAAAATCTCGTGTCCTTTTGCAATCGCTGCTTTAGCAAATTGATATGCAGTATCAGACGCTTGATGCTGATACGGACCCTCGTTAATTTGGATAGAAATCTTCATTGAACTGTCCTTTAGAAACGAATGTAAGCAGATGAATTTAACTGGTGACGCGTACCTTTCCAATCAGAAACATGGAATTTAGTAAACGGCAGTCCAGTCTTTTCAAAAAATGCCGGCCAGCCGATACGCTCAACCCACTCTCCAACTCTTTCCCAGTCGCGAGCATCACCTTTATAAACAGCTAAAATTTTCTTAACCACTGCACCAACTTCTGGCCATCTTGGCGGGTTGTTTGGTAGTCCTGCTGCTACTAACTTCTGGAATGAAGGCTTAGAGCGAGCATTTGAGTGCTTACCACCGATCCAGATAGCAATCTTAGAGTGCTCGGGGTCGTTAATTTGCATTGGCGGACATGGCGGGAAACAAGCACCACAACAGATACACTTCTTCTCATCAACTTCCAATGTTGGCTTGCCGTTAACCATCGCTGGACGAATCGCAGCAACTGGACAACGCGCAACAACCGTTGGGCGCTCACAAACATTAGCCACTAAATCGTGATTAATCTTAGGTGGCTTAGTATGCTGGATATTAATCGCAATGTCACCATGACCACCACAGTTAATTTGACAACATGAAGTCGTCATGTGCACACGGTTAGGCATTTCTGCTTTAATAAATTCACTGTGTAAATCATCCATTAATGCTTTCACAACACCAGAGGCATCAGTACCTGGAATATCACAGTGTAACCAACCTTGGGTGTGTGAAATCATGGAGACTGTTGGACCTGTGCCACCTACTGGGAAACCAGCAGATTCTAGCGCCTCAATCAAAGGATTGACCTTTGCTTCGGTGTCCACCATAAATTCAACATTTGAACGAATGGTAAAACGAATAAAACCGTCACCGAAATCATCAGCAATATCTGCTAATTTTTTGATTGTGTAAACATCCATTTGTCTTTGTGTGCCACAACGAACAGTCCAAACTTCTTCATTATGCTTTGAAGTATGACGTAATACACCTGGACGAGGACGGTCATGATAAGCCCACTGGCCGTAGTTACGACGCATAGTTGGGTGCATGTATTGAATAGGATCAGGGCAACCTGATTCGATAGGCATTCTTACTGGTTCAGCCATAATAGTTTCTCCTTAATAGTTTGTGTAATTAAAAATTATGCGTTTGCTTCGGCTTTATTCTCAAACCACTTAGTCGCTTCTTCATCCCACTTGTCCATACGAACATAAGACATATAGCGTGGTGAATCAACCATATTTGGATTAACATCTAAGCCAATACCTTCCATAAAGTTAACAATACCAATACGCTCAATCATTTCACCCGTACGCTCGTGTTCTAGTGCATTCTCAGCAAAGAAGTCAATCACTTCACCTGCTAATTCTTCAATGGCTTCGTAGTCTTCTTCGGTTTCAAGTTTCATAAATGGAACAACAACTGTACCGAATAAATCACCAATTTTTAGTGTACGCTTACCACCCATACAAATTGTTACACCTTTGTCATCGCCTGTTGCTAAGATTGCACCTTCTGCTGCGTCTTTAATATAGTTATGCGTCAATGGTGAAGTTGCATTTAAACAATGCATACACTTAACACAATTTTTATTATCAATGGTCAATGAAGTATCAGCTTCAACTTTCATACATTGTGTCGGACAACGAGAAGTAATGTTGTCAACAATATAATCCATGCCTTTATCAGCAACCATGGCTTTCCATGCGTCTTGGTTGATCTTAATATCATCTCTCCAAGTACCAATAGTTGCAAAGTCTGAACGCTCAATAGAGTTCATACAGTCATTAGCACAGCCTGAAACTTTAAATTTCATTTTGTATGGTAATGCTGGACGGTGCATATCATCAAGGAATGCATTGACTAATGTTCTAAGTGCTGCTTGCTCATTCGTGTTTGACATTTCACAACGCGCTGCGCCTACACATGACATACCCGTACGAACCGCAGGACCTGCACCACCCATATCAAAACCATAATCATTTAATGCGTTGAAAATAGTTTGTGTTGTTTCTTCGGTTGCGCCTTGGAACATAATATCACCTGACTGACCATGAAAAGCAATCAAACCAGAACCACCATTATCAACAAAAGTATCGCACATATCTCTTAACAACTTAGAGGTGTAGTGCATACCTGCTGGCGGTTGAATCCTTAAAGTGTGGAATTCACCGGCATCTTTAAATTTAAATTCACCATTTTCATCTTTAAGTTCGTTAAAGCGTGGAATCACACCACCGCCATAACCAACAACACCAACCGTGCCGCCTTTCCAATAACCTTTTTTAGTGACATATGATGTTTCTAGTGTTGCCAATACATCACGAACCATGCTTGCACCGTCGTGATCATCTTGTGCTAAACGCTTAAGACCTGTTACAAACGAAGGCCAAGGACCATTTTCCAACTCATCAAGGTTGGGTGTGTTATATAACTCTTTTGCCATTTTATTTCTCCAATAGTTTTAATAAATCTCCTAATCCTCAAGAAAAGGAAATATGAACCAGATAAATTATACGCAAGATGTAAGAAAATCCACTATTTATTGGTGATTTATTAGTGGTATTGATGACTACCCCTTAGGGGATATAGAATAACAAAAAATTGCACTTATTTTTTCAAAATCAGCACAATAATAATAAAGCCAATACCTGTTAGGATAGGGGCAATAATGGTATTAGTAATACCAGCAACGATCATGCTAATTGCAATTATTAGGAGTAATATTAACAAGTATTTCAGACTAAATATTCATTAACTTTAGCGGCAACACCACGACCTTCATTGATTGCCCACACGACTAATGACTGGCCACGACGGCAATCACCTGCGGTAAAAATACCGGTTTGGGAAGTGGCATACTCGCCATAGTTGGCTTGATAATTACCACGCTCATCAAGTGAGATATTAGCATCAGTACTCAAATAGTGCTCAGGAGTAACAAAACCCATTGATAACAACACTAATTGTGTATCCCAAGTTTTTTCACTGCCTATTTGTTCGATGAATTGCCCCTCTTTGAAATCAACATTCACGGTATTAAGACCTATAACTTTGCCATTCTCATCTTTGATGAATGATTTGGTCATTAAATGATATTGCCTTGGGTCTTCGCCAAAGACTTGTTGGGCTTCGGCATGTCCATAATCCACACGATAAATCAATGGCCATAATGGCCAAGGGTTGTTGTCTGCACGAGTTTCAGGTGGCTTACCCATGAGTTCAAAATTTACAATTGATTTAGCGCCCTGGCGTAATGCCGTGCCAATACAATCGGTACCGGTATCACCACCACCAATCACAATCACATCTTTGTCTTTGGCTGACAAATCAGAGTTATCAGCACTGCCAGTATTTAATAGGCTTTGTGTGCTCTTGGTTAAATATTCCATCGCCAAGTGCACGCCATCTGCGTCATGATTGTCTACTGGCAAATCACGAGCCTGTGTTGCACCTGTGGTAAAAACCAAGGCATCAAAATCATTTTGCAATTGTGCAACACTGATATCTTTACCTACATCCACATTAGTCGTAAATTCAATCCCTGATTGTTTAAGTAAATTCACCCGCCGTTCAACCACATCTTTGCTAAGTTTCATATTAGGAATACCATACATTAACAAACCACCAACACGCTCAGCACGCTCAAAAACGCTCACACTATGCCCCAGTTTATTCAGCTCTTCTGCTGCGGCCAAACCTGCAGGACCAGAACCAATCACTGCCACTTTCTTGTCTGTGCGATATTCAACCTTAGTCGGCTGAATCCAACCCTCTTCAAAACCTTTATCAACAATCGCCTGTTCAATATTCTTAATAGCAACGGCTGGGTTGTTCAACCCCAATACACAGGAACCTTCGCAAGGTGCAGGGCAAACTCGGCCTGTAAACTCTGGAAAATTATTGGTCTTGTGTAGGCGTATTAATGCGGCTTGCCATTGACCATGATAAACCAAATCGTTCCACTCAGGAATCAAGTTATCAACAGGACAACCTTTCTCTGATTGACAAAAAGGCACGCCACAATCCATACATCTTGCACCTTGTTCTTGCAAGTGTCCTATGTTATGCGTGCCTGTGAATATTTCACCATAATCTTTCAGTCGCAATTCAACGGGGCGATAATCCTCAGTTTTTCTGTCAAATTCCTTAAAGCCAGTTACTTTCCCCATCATTAATCATTATCTAAATATAAAGGTATATAATTATGCCATAAATTCATCTTGTCTATCAATCATAATGACTGTATAATTGCTCATTTTTACAGATTTGAAAGAAGGAATACAGTCATGAATGTAATTGACCAAATTGAAAGTGAACAGTTAAGATCAGATATCCCTGAATTTTCATCAGGTGATACTGTTGTTGTTCAAGTTAAAGTTCGTGAAGGCGAACGCGAAAGATTACAGGCATTTGAGGGTGTTGTTATTGCGAAGAAAAATCGTGGTATTGGTTCAGCATTCACAGTAAGAAAAATTTCTCACGGTGAAGGTGTTGAGCGTATTTTCCAAACACATTCTAAAATGATTGACTCAGTCGAAGTTAAGCGTCGTGGTAAAGTTCGCCAAGCAAAACTTTATTATCTTCGTGGTCTTACGGGTAAAGCAGCAAGAATTAAAGAAAAATTGGCTACTAAAAAATAAAAACCACTTATTTTTGTTGAAAAATGTCGGTTCTGCCGGCATTTTTTTTGTCTAAAATAAGATTGGGACTTTATACGATTATGAAAATCTCAATAAGCATGGAAAATAACCTACCCATTATTGAACAATTTTTAGATTATTATTGGCTCTCATCGGGTGCCAGTCAAAATACGCTGTTAGCCTATCGCTCTGATTTAAAACTCTTTGCCAAATGGTTAAATGCCTCACTGTTCAATGTTAATGATAAAGATATTACTGATTATTTCACGCAACGAAAATCTAACCCTGCTACGCAAGCGCGTATATTGACTTGTCTACGGGTGTTTTATCAATATCTTATTTCTAAAAAAACAATTGATAGTAGTCCTTGCGAAAAACTACACCACCCGAAACAAATACAAAAATTACCTATTTTTTTAAACATTCAAGAAGTTGAGCAACTGTTAGCTGCACCTGATAAAAAAACCATTTTTGGACTGCGTGACCGAGCTATGTTAGAGTTGCTATATTCTTGTGGACTGCGTGTTTCTGAACTGATCAACTTAAGTTATCACAACATCAATCTAAATGAAGAATATATTCGACTTCACGGCAAAGGCAACAAAGAGCGTATGTTGCCGATGGGTGAAGTAGCAATTGATTATTTGGGTATTTACGAAGAGAACTCTAGACCTTTTTTACTCAAAAGTGAGCAAACTGATGCTTATTTTTTAAGCAATCGTGGTGCGGGGATGAGTCGACAAAATTTCTTTTATGTTGTTAAGTCCTATGCTATTAAAGCAGGTATTGATAAACCACTATCGCCACACACTTTGCGTCACGCTTTTGCCACACATCTGGTACAAAGCGGTGCAGACTTGCGTAGTGTGCAATTAATGTTGGGACACAGTGATATTTCCACGACACAAATATACACTCATATTCAAAATACCCAGCTTAAATCACAACACAGCAAACACCATCCTCGCGGTTAGTTAAGCATTTTGACGATCCTAGCCAAGATATTTGTAGCTGGTATTTGAATTTAGGATTCTAAGCTATCATCTAAAAAAGTTTTACTGCTCTATCTTTAAAATATGGCGTTATAAGTATATATTTTTCAATAGATTAAATATATTGAACTTCCAGTATTTCATAAACAATATCACCTTTAGGGGCTTTCACTGTTACCTCGTCGCCCTCTTCATTGCCCATTATGCTACTGGCAATTGGACTGTGACAAGAGATTTTGTTTTGGCTGATATCCGCTTCATCTTCACCAACAATCTGATAGATTATTTCACTATCATCGGTAAGATTCATTAAAGTAATCGTGGTGCCAAATACACATCTTCCATCTTGATTGAGTTTGCTCACATCAATGACTTGCATACATGAGAGTTTTGACTGGATTTCTTTAATACGCCCTTCAATAAAACCCTGCTCTTCTTTGGCAGCATGATATTCAGCATTTTCTTTAAGGTCACCGTGTGCACGGGCTGTTGCAATTTCTTCAACAATACGCGGGCGTTCAACATCCTTCAGATGTAATAATTCTGCTTCTAAAGCTTTGCTGCCTGCAACGGTCATCGGGATAGTTTGCATAAGAGTACCTCTAATTGTTTAATGATTGTATGGTTCTAACGGAAATTTTATCATGCGCTTTTAAGCCATCAAGTATCGCAAAAGCAGCAGCCACTGTCGTAGTACAAACAACTTTATGCACCAAAGCTTGTTGGCGAATTTCTGCAGCATCTTCTGCACCTTGTGTGTCTTCTGTGGAATTAATAATTAAATCAATTTGATCATTTTTAATCATATCAACAATATGTGGTGAGCCTTCAGATACTTTATTAACTGTCTCGCATTCTAAGCCTGCTTCAACCAAGGCGTCTTTATTGCTACGCGTTGCAACTAAACTAAATCCCTGTGATGCTAAACGCTTACCCAACTCAACCAAATCATCACGGTCTAATTTACGCAAACTAATAAATACTTTACCTTCTGTAGGTGCGTGCGAGCCTGCAGCAAGTTGCGCCTTATCAAAGGCAGAAGCAAAATCATCGCCCACACCCATTACTTCACCTGTTGAACGCATTTCAGGACCTAAAATTGGGTCAACACCCAAAAACTTATTGAATGGAAACACAGCTTCTTTCACACTGAAATGTTGTGGAATAATTTCTGTTGTAAAGTTTAAGGCTTTTAATGTTTTACCTGACATTACGCGTGCTGCAATATTAGCCAATGGCACGCCAATCGCCTTAGAGACAAATGGCACGGTGCGTGATGCACGAGGATTGACTTCAATAATATAAATTTCATCGTCTTGATACGCAAGCTGCGTGTTCATTAAGCCAATGACACCCAGTTTTTTTGCCATGGCAATGACCTGCTCACGCATCTCATCTAGTACATCGTTCGGCAAAGAATAAGGTGGTAATGAGCAGGCTGAGTCGCCTGAGTGGATGCCGGCTTGCTCAATATGTTGCATAATACCACCAATCACCACATCCTCGCCGTCAGAAATAACATCAATATCTACTTCAATCGCATGGTCAAGGAATGAGTCTAACAACACCGGTGAATCGTTCGAGACTTGTACCGCAGTGTGCATATAATGATCAAGACTGTCTTTATCATAGACAATTTCCATTGCACGGCCACCCAATACATAGGATGGACGAACCACCAATGGGAAACCAATCGCATCAGCAATATCTTGTGCTTGTTCTAATGAGCGCGCTGTACCATTGAGGGGTTGTTTTAACTCTAATTCTTGTAGCATTTGCGAAAAACGCTCACGGTCTTCTGCCAAATCAATAGCATTAGGGCTGGTACCGATAATCTTTGCACCACTTTTTTCTAAGGCAGCGGCTAATTTAAGTGGCGTTTGTCCACCATAATGCACGATGATGCCATCTGGATTTTCAATATCAATCACCGCCAACACATCTTCAAGCGTTAACGGCTCAAAATATAAGCGATCAGAAATATCATAATCGGTAGAAACCGTTTCAGGATTACAATTCACCATAATAGTTTCATAACCATCTGCGCGCAATGCTAAAGATGCGTGTACACAACAGTAGTCGAATTCGATACCCTGTCCAATACGGTTCGGTCCACCACCCAATATCATAATCTTTTTCTTATCGGTCGGGTTGGCTTCACATTGTTGTTGGTAAGTAGAATATAAATATGCCGTTTGCGTATCAAACTCAGCTGCACAACTATCAACGCGCTTAAAAACAGGTTTTACATTGAGTGCTTTGCGACGCTCACGCACAGACGACTCACTACAATTACACAACTGTGCTAAGCGCGCATCAGAGAAACCTTTACGTTTTAACAAAAATAATTCTCTGGCATCAATATCAGTAATATTGCTACCATTAACTTGCATTTCACTGGAAACGATATCTTGAATTTGTGCTAAAAACCATGGGTCAACTTTAGATAAGTCGAATACTTCATCCAAACTCATGCCCAATCTAAATGCATCGGCTAAATAGAAAATACGCTCGCCACGCGCGGTGATACATTCTGACCTGATTTTATTTTTAGCGTCATCAGCACCCAAATCAACCATTGGGTCTAAGCCAACTTTGTCGGTTTCTAAACCGCGTAAGGCTTTTTGCAAAGACTCTTGGAAAGTTGAGCCCATTGCCATTACCTCGCCTACCGACTTCATTTGTGTGGTCAAGCGGTCATCGGCTTTAGGGAATTTTTCAAAGGCAAATCTTGGGATTTTGGTTACCACATAATCAATACTTGGTTCAAATGAGGCAGGGGTTTTACCACCAGTAATATCATTATCAAGCTCATCTAGCGTATAGCCCACTGCAAGTTTTGCAGCCACTTTGGCAATAGGAAAACCTGTTGCTTTTGAAGCTAAGGCGGACGAACGAGACACGCGTGGATTCATCTCAATAATCGTTAGGCGACCGTCTTCGGGGTTGAGTGCAAATTGCACATTTGAGCCACCCGTATCTACACCAATTTCTCTGAGTACTGCCAATGAAGCATTACGCATCACTTGGTATTCTTTATCCGTTAAAGTTTGTGCAGGTGCAACCGTGATTGAATCGCCCGTATGAATACCCATTGGGTCAAAATTCTCAATTGAACAAATGATAATACAGTTGTCTTTGGTGTCACGCACCACTTCCATTTCGAATTCTTTCCAACCTAAAATTGACTCTTCAACCAGCAACTCATTCGTTGGTGATAAATCCAAACCGCGTTCACAAATCTCAACAAATTCTTGTTTGTTATAGGCAATACCGCCACCTGAACCACCCATCGTAAAGGAAGGACGAATAACGGTTGGAAAACCCACAGTCTCTTGGATAGTAAATGCTTCTTCCATATTATGTGCAACTGCTGCTTTAGGCATATCAAGACCAATCTTAAGCATTGCCTCACGGAATAAATCACGGTCTTCTGCTTTATCAATGGCTTCTTTCTTAGCGCCAATCATCTCAACGCCGTGCTTTTCTAATACGCCATGACGCTCTAAATCTAGCGCACAATTTAGTGCGGTTTGTCCGCCCATAGTAGGCAACAAAGCATCGGGTTTTTCAATTTCAATGATTTTTTCTACCGTACGCCATTCAATCGGCTCAATATAAGTGCTATCAGCCATTTGCGGGTCGGTCATAATAGTCGCAGGATTAGAATTGACTAAAATAACACGATAGCCTTCTTCTCGTAATGCCGTACAAGCTTGCGCACCTGAATAATCAAATTCACACGCCTGCCCAATAACAATAGGACCTGCGCCAATAATTAAAATACTTTTTATATCTTGTCTTTTAGGCATTATCTATATATTTAAAATTCATCATCTTCAGGCAGATTGCCATTATATATATCATACTTACGCTTTTGTAAATAAGCAGAACGAACGGCAATATAAGAATCATCTGAATGCTTAATCAAATCAGTTGCTGGTAATAATTTAACACGCGTATCAACCGCCTGCAATGTAATTATCCCCACTTTTTCAACCTCCTTTAATGCTTTAGTTCGCTTCACCCTTTGAGCGCCATCTACCGCCTTGCCTGTTACATCACGCAATGTTGAAGAGCCTAATACCGGTAACACCACATAAGCACCTTTCGGTGTACCCCAGACTGCCAGTGTTTGTCCAAAATCTTCCTGTGTTTTTTCCAAACCCCAGTTACTTGCCACATCAAATAAACCAAACAATCCCACCGTGGAATTAATCAAAACCCTGCCCAGTGTAGTAGTACTATTAATTAATTCAAACTGCGCTATTTCATTACCCAATGTGCCAATATCACCGATATTAGAAGAAAAATCACTCACTCGATTTTGCGCTGGTTTAGGTACATTCTCTTTATAGGATTTAGCAATTGGCTCAAACAATGTCTCATCTAAACCTTGGTTGAATTCAAAAATTACTCTGTTAGCGTCTTCAAATGGGTCAAGTTCTTCTTCAGCCATGACTGTCATGCTAAAGATTAAACACAAAGAACTTATTAATAAATTTTTCATTGACTAATCTCCTGTATAAATATATCAAATAAATGACTTATATCCTGTGGTCCTGGCGATGCTTCGGGATGTCCTTGAAAGCCAAATGCTTTCTTGCCAGTCACTCTAATGCCTTGAATGGTATTGTCAAATAACGATTTGTGTGTTATCTCAAGATGGCTTGGCATATCACTGTACGATACAGAAAAACCGTGATTTTGTGAGGTAATCATCACCTGTTTAGAGATCAAATCTTGTACAGGATGGTTGGCGCCATGATGACCCACAGTCATTTTTTCAGTGGTTGCACCATTTGCGAGCGACAACAATTGATGACCTAAACAAATGCCAAACATGGGCATATTTTTTTCTAACAAGGTTTGAATATTTTTAATTGCATAATCGCACGGCTGCGGGTCACCTGGACCATTAGATAAAAAGACACCATCAGGATTCATTGCCAAAACATCTTCAACTGGCGTTTGCGCATTAACCACTGTTAAATCACAGCCACGGTCAACCAACATTCTTAAAATATTTTTCTTGACACCGTAGTCATACACAACGACTTTGAATTTTGCATCAAGTGGGTTAAATTCACCCTTTTCAAGGGAATAAGAGCCCTCATTAAAGGTATATTGCTTAATGGTTGAGACCACCTTTGCCAAATCCATATTTTGAAGACCTGCGAATGCTTGCGCCTTAGCAACTGCTGTGGCTTCATCAGCATCCTCACCTGTAATAACACAACCTTTAAGTGCACCTTTTTCACGCAGATGGCGTGTTAGTGCACGAGTATCAATATCACTAATAGCTACAATATTGTTAGCAGATAGATACTCATCAAGTGGCATTTCGCTACGCCAATTGCTATGTAGGAGTGGTAAATCACGAATGATTAAACCTGAGGCATAAATTTTTCCAGACTCTTCATCAACCAAGTTAGTGCCTGTATTACCAATATGTGGATAAGTCAGTACTACGATTTGCTTGGCATAAGAAGGGTCGGTTAGGATTTCTTGGTAGCCTGTCATTGATGTATTAAACACCACCTCGCCCACTGTATTGCCATTAGCACCCATTGATTTTCCTTTGAAAATCTGACCATCTTCTAATGCTAATAAGGCAACTTGCGACACCAAAATACTCCTGAATAAAAACTTGAGAAATTTTACCACAACTGGTGTGCAATTTAACGCTCAAATTGATATAATAAGACTCATTTATATTAAAGGAAAAATGTTATGAATATCACGGTTGAAAACATCAAATGTGGCGGTTGTGCAGGCACAATTACCAAAAAACTCAATGCAGAATTTAACACCGATAGTGTCAAGGTTGAGGTGGAACAAGGTATGGTTACTATTAATATCGAAGATAACAAACGCGATGAAGTAACTAAAGTTTTACTTGGCTTAGGTTATCCTGAAACCGATTCTGTACACGGTCTTAGCTCAGCAAAAGCAAAAGCCAAATCATTCGTATCTTGTGCGATTGGAAAAATGGATAAATGATCTTACAAGTCAATGGCTCACCATTAGAAATTGACGACAAATCAAACGCTGCTGATTTAATTACAAAGCTCACACTCCAAAACCAACGCATTGCATTAGAAGTCAATAGAGCCATTATTCCTAAGTCTAGGCATGCTGAATTCGTCCTAAATGAGGGTGATATTTGTGAAATTATTAAGGCTGTTGGTGGCGGTTAAACCATCCACTCTTTTTTGATTTCATCACTAGAAAATGGCTTAACACTCAGTGTTTGCATAATACCAGAATCTAATTTCACCTCCACATCCACACTGCGCTCATCTCTACCTTGAGAATAGCGTGCTAATATTTTAGCGGCAATTTGTAAGTCTTCTTGATTTGGCTCACCATCAATCAATGCCAACGGACCATTGCAACTAATTGGATATAGATTTGCATATTGATTGCGATAGCCTTCTAGGAATTTAACTTCACCCTCTTCTCTAGCGACAATCATTTTAAAACGAGGGTTTGGGCGAATATGCCTACCAACTTTGAGCATCATTAAATCATCAAGTTGATACTCGCGATTACCGCGTGATTGCCACATATCCACCAGTTTATCCGAATATTGTTTATCCGTTAAAAAACAACAGCCTCCTGCTGGCGTGGCATAATCTTCAAAACCATACTGTTTGGCTAAAGCCATTTGTGGTTTGCGCGTCCTACCTGAAAAATCTAATAATTTCTCTCTATCTACCCAACCTTCAATTTCTGCTTTGGTTGCTGGCAGGTGCTTGGCACACAAAGGTCGCAATAATAAGTCATTAGCGCCCGACTCTGCTTGCACAATCGGCATCGTCTCTTTGCGTTGAGACATCGGGCGTTGTCCCATCACCTCACCGGTAATAATAAAATCAAAATCATGCTTAAGCATCCACTGCTTGGCTTTTTTCACCATAAACCCCTTACAATCAAGGCAGGGATTCATATTTTTACCATAACCATGTTTAGGATTTAGAAGGACATCACGATACTCTTCAATAACATCAATAATATGTAATTTAATACCCAATTGCTCCGCCACCCATAATGCATTATTGCGTTTTGGTTTGTCTTTTTTTTGCTTGCGAATAGCGTGTGTATGCCCTTCCACACAAAAGCCTGTAAAGAAGTTAATACCTTCCACATGTATGCCTTGGTCAAGCAATAATTTGGTGCTCAACAGCGAATCTAGCCCCCCTGAAATTAACGATACTGCTTTTATTTGTTTGCTCATTTTTGCTTTATTTTCTAATTCCATTTACTCGACACCAATCCTCTTTTTGCACCACTTTTAACTCTGAAAAATACTCGCCATAGGCATCCAATATTATCTCCAATTGCTCGTGCAAGATACCTGATAAAACAAGTTGCCCGCCCAGTTTAACCAATTTAGAAAAGTGCTCACACAAACCCACTAAAGGTTTTGCCAAAATATTAGCCATCAATAAGTCCACTTTGTCCAACTGCCCTTCATCATCGGTATGTAGGGCAATAATTTTCGTTGCTTCTTGATTATTTTCAATATTACTGCGTGTGGCAAGAACCGCCTGCGGGTCATTATCCACACAAAGAGCCTGATTAGCACCCAACTTAACAGCAGCAATTGCCAAAATTCCTGTACCCGAACCATAGTCAATGACGCTTTGTCTTATAGGTGGGTTTTCATCTAAATATTGCAAACACAGGTCTGTGGTTTGGTGTGTGCCAGTGCCAAATGCTAGCCCTGGATCCATATTAATCACGACCGCACCATCAGGCAATTGAGTGCTATCTTCCCACGACGGGCAAATCCAAACACGCTTGCCAAATTGCATCGCATGGAAATCTTTTTTACACTCATCTTCCCAAACTCTGTCTTTCAATAAGGCAAAAGTTACTTTATCAATATTACAAATTTGTTGCAAAGACTCTTTGATGGCGCTCTCATCAATGCCAATGGCAAACAATGCAGTAACTGTTACATGCTGCCACAAGGGCGTTTCACCCACTGGTGGCTCAAAAATCTCATCATCAAATGTATCACTAAAAGTAACTGAAACACACTCTAAACCCATTAAAACTTCACTAACAAAATCTGCATTTTCTTTATTCGTTTTTAATGTTAATTGCATCCAATCCATAGTAGCTAAATTATACCCATTTAAAAACACTTAAAAAAACCAAGTAAATAACTAAGGTAATGACTATATAATATTGTTTAATTTATAGTATTTAAAGGAATGAAAATGGCATTAGAAAGAACTGGAAACGGATATTTAGTTGACCCAAGCATCTGGAGTGAAGAAGTGATGTTTGAAATGGCAAAAGAAGACGATATAGAATTAACTGAAAGTATGGTGAGTCAAATTATGGCAGCCAGAGAATATTTTGCTGAAAATTCATCCGTCCCGCCCATTAGAACATTTGCTAAAGTAGTTGGCATTGACAAGAAAATATTATTTAAAGAATGGTTAACTGGTCCAATGAAACCTATTACTAAATACGGTGGCATGCCACAACCAACTGGCTGCGTCTAATATATTAACAAAAATCCGCAAAAATGGTTTTTATGCTTGCAATTTATAAATTTCTCACATAAGAAAGAGCAGGCATTTTAAACGGGTGATTTACAAAAATATATTGATAAAAGCAAAAATATAAAATTTTCTAAAAGCTATTTTTAAATTTTATAAGACTTAAAAACTATAGAATCTAATAAATCTTGACCCAGTTGCTTAAACAATTGATTTTTTTGATCAAATGGTGCTTTTCTTGACAACTGAATAAAAAGACCAATATTGTTATTATTTGGGTGTATGCAATACACACCATAAACTTCAAATATTGTATATTGCCCATCTCTTTTTGCCCCATAATCTTTACTTGATGCAATATGTTTAACACATGTTGCGCCTTTATGGTTATAAGAGTTTATAAACTCAGTAATGCGTTCATATCTGCCGGTCTTCGGGGCTTTTTTTTCTCTATCTTTAATAAAAGACAGAAAATTTTCCTTATTTATTTCTTCAGATAGGTTAAAAGTTTCAATAACTGTGATTAATGTTTCATCTTTATTTTTATTAAATAATATTGCTTGATAAGTGTGCTGTTTTACGATATCCCATACTATATCCCCAGAAGGAATAAAACTCATTCCCGCAATCGCAATATTTTGACCACTATTACCCCGAACTTTATCAAAGTTTGGGATTGATGCACAAGATATAGTAAAAATGCATAATACATAAATGATTATTTTCTTCATAAATAACCCCTCACAGTTTCTTTCATTAGTAATTTTTCCTTTTCGCCTGTTACATCAAATAGATAAAAACTTACAGTGCTTGTAGTAATTGAAGATGTAGAGGTGATTTTGTACTTTTTCCCGGCTTCTAAGGTTATAAACATTTCATGTTTTGCGCTTAATGGGGAAAATACAGATAGCGATTGCGAATGCACTTCAACAAAATGCTCTCCTGGCTTTAAGTAGAATTTATTTGCGATTTTACCATTCACCACTACGGTTGTAAGAGAATTATTTGCGAGTGCTGAAAAAATATTAGGCGTGATTGTACCTTGTAATACTGCATTATTAATAGATTTTGTACCAATGTATTCAGGTATAGACGAACAACCAATTAAAAAGAATAAAATTGGTAATGTTCTAAATATCAATTTAATCATAAATTATATATTGTGTTTATCATCAAGTTATTTTATCTGTTTGTTTTCACAGCGACAATGTTTTTTTTCTAAAATTAAAATATCACGACTACTTTTGCCAGTTCTCTTGGCAAGTTGTTTTTGACTCAGTCCTTGATAAAGTTCTTTTGGTTTTTATTGTCTAAATTAGCCCCTTAACTGAAGCCAATGCTTGATTTATCTTACTAGGGTCTGTGCCGCCACCCTGCGCCATATCTGGACGACCACCGCCCTTGCCACCAACTTGTTGAGCGACATGATTCAGGATTTTCCCTGCTTGGTATTTATCGGTTAAATCTTTGGTAACGCCAGCAACCAATGATACTTTATCGTCACTAACAACTGCTAATACGATAATTGCAGTGCCTAATTTATCTTTGAGTTTGTCGGCAATATCACGCAAATCTTTACCACTCACACCCTCTACAACGCTGGCGAGGACAGACACGCCTCCCACATCTTGTACTTGGTTAACCAAATCATCGCCTTGGTTGCTGGCAAGTTGTTTTTGCATAGAAGCTATTTGTTTTTCTAATTCTTTTTGTTGTTTTATTAACTGCGCTACTTTTTCTACAACTTGCACATTACTTGACTTAGTCATCTGTGCAATTTGATTCAAATTATCTTGTGTTTGATTGTCAAACTGATAAGCACTATAACCCGTCACTGCTTCAATACGGCGTACACCAGCAGAAACACCGGCTTCTGAGATAATTCTAAAAAGTCCAATATCACCAAGTTGATTGACATGAGTGCCACCACAAAGTTCAACTGAAAAATCGTCCTTACCCATGGTTAAAACCCGTACAGTATCGCCGTATTTTTCACCAAACAGTGCCATTGCGCCTTTCTTTTTAGCGCTGTTAATATCAGTTACATCGGTATGCACTATAGTATTGCTCAAAATTTTACGATTGACCATGCCCTCAATTTTATCAAGGTCTGATTTAGCAATCATTTCATCGTGTGAAAAATCAAAACGCAGTTTTTCGCTGTCAACCAATGAACCTTTTTGCGTTACTGTTTCACCTAAAACCGTGCGCAGTGCGGCATGTAGTAAATGCGTGGCTGAGTGATTTCTAGCAATGCGTTTGCGAGATTTTTTATCAACAACAGCCGTCAACACATCGCCTACTTTTAAAAGACCTTTATTTAAAATACCGTGGTGCTCAAAGGCACCTGATTTTTGCCTTTGTGTATTATTAACTACAAACGCAACCGTATCATTTGAAAGTGTGCCACAGTCACCAATTTGCCCTCCTGACTCGGCGTAAAAACTTGAAATGGCAAGCACAACAATACCTTGTTCACCTGCTTCAATTTGTTCCACCAATTCGCCTTCTTTAATCAGGGCTTGTACTGAGGAGGAATTTTCCAACTGCTCATAGCCTAAAAACTGTGTTTGTTCGCCAATATCAACGCCTTTTTGCAGGGTTTTAAAATCCCCTGCTTGACGGGCACGCTCGCGTTGCTTAGTCATTTCAATTTCAAAACCAAACATATCAATGGTTAAATGATGCTCTCGTGCTACATCAGCAGTTAAATCAGCTGGAAAGCCATAGGTATCATAAAGTTTGAATACAGTTTCACCATCAATCTCATTGCCTTTAAGTTGGGTAATCGCTTCGGTTAAAATTCCCATACCTTGGTCTAGTGTCTGTGCAAATCTCTGTTCTTCTCGCTTTAATACTTTTTCAACATTTGCCAAAGATTTTTTGAGCTCTGGATAGGCGTCTTTAAGCTCTAATGCCAAAACTGGCGCTAAGCGATAAAAGAATACTTTATTGATACCAATTTTATGCCCATGACGAATCGCGCGGCGAATAATGCGTCTGAGCACATAACCACGCCCTTCATTGGATGGAATCACACCATCTACCACCATAAACGCAGTTGAACGAATATGATCAGCAATCACGCGTACTGAGGCGTTATTTTGTTTAATATTGTCATCTTTTGGGGTTAAATCAACAATGGCTTTGGTTAAAGTTTTAAAGCCATCGGTGTCATAATTATTATTTTTGTGTTGCAATACCGCAGCCAATCGTTCAAGCCCCATACCCGTATCCACGCAAGGTGCGGCAAGTGGTTTAAGATAGCCATCTTCTTGCTTGTCATATTGGGTAAATACCAAATTCCAAATTTCAATATATCTATCACCATCTTCATCAGCATGCCCTGGTGGACCCCCTGCAATATCCTCACCATGATCATAAAAAATCTCACTGGATGGACCACACGGGCCAGTATCGCCCATTTGCCAAAAGTTGTCCTTAGCGCCACAACGAGAAATGCGATTTCTGGGGAATCCGATTTCATTCACCCAAATATCTTCCGCTTCATCGTCTTCTTCAAAGACACTAACCCAAAGTTTTTCTTTGGACAGTCCAAGTTCAACCGTTAAAAACTCCCACGCATATTGAATTGCCTCGCGTTTAAAATAATCACCAAATGAAAAATTACCCAGCATTTCAAAGAAAGTATGATGGCGCGCGGTATAGCCCACATTCTCTAAATCATTATGTTTTCCCCCTGCACGCACGCACCTTTGACAACTGACTGCACGATTATAAGGGCGTTTTTCCACACCACTAAACACATCTTTAAACGGCACCATGCCAGCATTAACAAATAATAAAGTTTTGTCATTATGCGGAATAAGTGAAGCACTTGGCTCAATCGCATGTCCTTTTGATGCGTAAAAATCTAAGAATTTTTGTCTAATCTGTGGCGTTTTCATAGTGATACTTTAATAGAGACTTTTACATAAGTAGGGATGATTAGCAAAATGACAAGTTTTGCCGACTTGGTGATTTTATGAAATATAGTCATAGCAAAGCTATGGCTGTGTTTTATAAAATTGTCAAGGGCGTTTTGATGATTATTCATATTTATGCAAAGGTCTCTAATAACTAAAAAAAATAAAAGATTGAATTATACTGAAATGAGCGAGGTGTCGCCCGCACCTTGGCGAATAATTTCAACACTATCACCCGATAAATCAATGACTGTAGTGGGCTCTGGCGGACAATAACCATCATCAATAATCACATCAACTTGGCTGTCTAACGCCTCACGCACATCATTAATATGATAAAACTTATGCCCCTTTAAAATCAGAGAAACGCTCATAAGTGGCTCATTCAGTGCTTCTAAAATAGCTTGAACCACACTGTGAGCGGATATTCTTAATCCAATGGTTTTTTTCTTAGGGTGTAATAGGCGTTTTGGCACATCACGAGTGCCTGCTAAAATAAAGGTATAAGCCCCAGGCAAGATTTTTTTTAATAAGCGAAAGGCATTATTGTCCAGCTTGGCATACTCGCCAATATGAGACAAGTCACGCATCATTAAAGTAAAGTCGTGTCGCTTAGACAAGTTGCGAATACGCCTAATTCGCGCTAAACCCTCTTTATTGCCCATTGCTGTACCTAATGCATAACCAGAATCTGTCGGATAGACAATAACACCACCTGCATTGAGTTCATCCACCACTTGTTTGAGCAAGCGATTTTGTGGATTCTGCGCGTGAATTTCCAATAATTTTGCCATTACCAATCTCTCCATAATGCTCTATCAGGATTAGGAAAATCCTTTAAGCACCCAATTTTAATTCTTTGATTATTCCAACCATGGTAATCTGAACCACAAGAATGCAATAATTCATGCTCATTTGCCCACTTTGACATTAAACTAATTTCGCCATCCGTGCTATGGGCAGTAATAACCTCCACGCCATCAAGTCCGGCATTTGATAAGTGCGAAAGCATTCGTTGAATTTTGGTATTGGTCATACGATAACGCAAAGGATGTGCCAATACTGCCACGCCACCTGCGGCATGAATCCACTTAATCACTTCATCAAACTGCGCCCATTTCCCGCTAACACCGCCAGGTTTTTTACCTGTTAAAAATCGTCTAAATACAGATCTCATATCTTTGCAAATGCCTTCTTGAATAAGCATTTGTGCAAAATGCGTACGCGTGATCATATCGGTTTTGGCAAGTGCTTGGGTTTTTTCCATTGCCCTCACCACACCTGCACCACCCAAACCACGCGCCATTTTTTCGGCTCTGGTTTTGCGAAAACCTTGATGTTGCTTTAATCCTGAGCGCAAAATCGGATTATCTTTATCAATATTAAGTCCAACAATATGAAGGGTCATATTACTCCACATGGCTGATATTTCAACACCATGCACCAACTTAATGTTTTGCTTATTCGCTTCTTGTTGTGCCTCAATTAGCCCATCGGTTGTATCATGGTCGGTAAGTGCAAACACATTGCACCCCGATTCTTTTGCTAAGCATACCACTTCGCTGGGTGATAAAACGCCATCGGAATAATAAGAGTGGTTGTGTAAATCAATTGTCATAAGCGTTATTATATTGACTATAATTTCAAACATTAATCTTAATTATTGTTTATATGTGCGGAATTGTTGGCGGTATTTGCCAAAATAACATTACCCCTATCTTAATCGATGGTCTAAAACACTTAGAATATCGTGGTTACGACTCGGCAGGCCTCGTTGTGCTAACGCACGACAATGTACTACAACGCGCAAGAGCAGCAGGCAAAGTTGCTAATCTTGAAGGTCGCATTAATTCAACAATCGTCAATGGCACGATTGGTATTGCTCATACTCGCTGGGCAACGCATGGCAAACCTTCGACAAAAAACGCACACCCTCATATTTGTAACGATAGTGTTGGTGTGGTGCATAATGGCATTATTGAGAATTTCTTAGCACTTAAAACCCAGCAACAGGCACAAGGCTATCGCTTTACCTCAGATACTGATACTGAAGTAATTGCACACGGCATTGCTCAAGCATTAAAAGAATGTGACACTTTATTAGAAGCAGTGCAAAGCGCTATTACTACTTTCCAAGGTGCCTATGGTGTTGGCGTAATCTCGCCACAGCACCCAGGTCATATTATCGCTGCTAGAAGTGGTTCACCTTTGGTAATTGGCTTGGGCGATCAGGGTAATTTTATCGCTTCGGACCAAATGGCATTAATTAGCATCACCAAGCAATTTATCTTCTTAGAAGAAGGTGATATTGCTGATATCACTAAAGACTCTGTGAATATTTTTGACAAAAATGGCACAAAAGTTAAAAGAGCAATTAAAATCTCAAAACTTAAAAAAGGACAAACTTCAAAAGGTGATTATGCACATTACATGCAAAAGGAAATCTTTGAACAACCACAAGCCATCAGTGACACATTGGAATCTCGCATCACCAAAAACAAGGTGCTAACATCGGCTTTTGGTTACGAAGCAAAAACCATATTTAAAAAAATTGAACATGTGCAAATCATCGCCTGTGGCACGAGTTATAACGCAGGTTTGGTGGCTAAATACTGGCTGGAAGATATTGCTAAAATACCGACTCATATTGAAGTTGCCAGTGAATATCGCTATCGTAACCCCATTATTTTAAACAATACTTTGTTTGTCACCATTTCTCAAAGTGGTGAAACAGCCGATACCTTGGAAGCACTTCGAGCCGTTAAAAAACGCAACAAAAATATTCATTCATTAGCAATTTGTAACAACGCTGAGACAAGTTTGACTCGCGAATCAGAACTCACTTTTTTAACCCATGCAGGCCCTGAAATCGGCGTGGCAAGCACCAAAACATTCACCACGCAATTAGTATCCTTAGCCCTACTATCAGTTGTCCTCGGCAGATGCCGCAATCAAGTATCACAGGAACAAGAGGCCGTCATTGTTGGCGGGCTAAGCCGCCTACCTAATTTAATCAACAAAACGCTTGAACAAGAAGACCGAATTATCGAGCTTGCCAAAACTTTTAAAAACAAGTTCAATGCATTGTTCCTAGGCAGAGGCTCAATGCACGCCATTGCCATGGAAGGCGCGCTCAAACTCAAAGAAATTAGCTACATCCATGCTGAAGCCTATCCTGCAGGTGAACTCAAGCATGGTCCGATTGCCTTGATTGACAAAGAAACACCCGTGATTGCCGTGGCCCCAAATGATGAATTATTAGACAAGTTAAAATCCAACTTACAAGAGGTTAAATCTCGTGGTTCACATATGATTGTGTTTGAAGACGAAGCTTCAAATATTGAGCCAATGGAGGGCATGAGTATCATCCCCATCACGCACAATTTAGGACGCATCACTGCCCCGATCATCTTTACCATTCCATTACAATTGTTAAGTTATCATGTGGCGTTGATTAAAGGCACCGATGTTGACCAACCAAGAAATTTAGCCAAATCAGTAACAGTTGAATAGAGACCTTTGCATAAATAGGAATGATTAGCAAAATCCAATTTTTGCCCAATGGGTGATTTTTTTAAACCTTGTCCTAGCAGGACTAAGGCTGGGTTTAAAAAATCGCCAAGTGGGTGAAAAGTGGGTTTCTGATGATTGTTCCTATTTATGCAAAGGTCTCGAATAATATTAACTTGACACTCAACGCACAGTATTTTAATACCGAGTTAATACCCTATCAAGTTTATCGTCATATTTGAGTAAGCTTTCTTGATAGTCTTTCAATGCTTTAACATAGTCTAATTCAACATCGCGTTTTTCTTGATAGACATCAATCAGCGCTGTAATCGAAACAGAATCATTCAAATAGCCTTTGAGTGCCAAATTAGCCTCAGACTCCACACCAATCCTTAATTTTTGATAGGTATCAAGCGCCTTTTTTTTCAAATTCAACCCGACAATCAATGCCTCTACATCTGAACGAATATCTTTTAATTTGTTGTTGTAATCTATATTGAGTTTTTGCAAGTTTAATTGTGCCACCTGAATGTCTTTTTGATTATTCACATCAACGCCAATTGGCATAGAAAAATTAAGACCTGCAGTATAAAGAATGCTCTTGCTCTTATAAACCGCGGTCATTGTGTTGCCTTTATTATCATTCCTTTCAGCGTCAATATTAAAATCCAATTTATAAAGAGATTGATTGTTGTGATAATCTAAATCAATCTTTTTTAAACGCTTGTCAATCTCAAGCTTCAACAAAAATCGTACATTATGTTGTAAATATTGCGTTAAATCCGGCATAATTTTTGAGCGTTTTTCGGTATTTATTTTTGGGCTTTCAAACCACAAACTTGAGTCATTCAGTACGCTCACCAACGCTCTTTTCAAAGACTGTAATTTACTATCATTGCTTGATATATCCTGCTTTGCACGCAAGATCGCTGTATTTAATTTTGACTTGTCTTTGACTTTATTAACTTGAATGATTGTTAATGACTGACTATAATCTTGGTAAACCTCAGCATTCTTTTGATAAAAATTCCAATCAATAAATTGCTTTAAACGAGCCACCAGAAAACCTTCTTGCGCATCATCAAAATCAAATTTTTCTCGTTCTAAATCCAAAATATCACGACGATAAGTTTTTAAACCCGATGCACTTTCACCATGCTTTAACAAGGGATATTTGTAACTAATCTTATAAGTATTATCAAAAGTAGTAATACTATATTTAGAATCACTGCCGATATACAGTGCATCTTGTTTATAGCGTGTTATATCAACATCTGGGATTGAGCGCTTAACACTGAATGTTAGAGTGGAGGGATTAGATAAAAAATTCTTCTTAATTGATAATTTGAGAGATTTATTATTGTTGTAGCGATACTTATCATAGATAGCGGTAGAAGTTGTATTATTATCTATATCATAATAACTGTTTAATAATGATGCACTTAAATCAGCATTCCAATCTGCATAACTACGCTTACTGGCGTCTAACTCTATTTGCTTAATTGCAACATATATTTTATCTTTCTCAAAATTTGTATCTTGATTTAATACTTTATCAATAAACGCTTTTTCAGTTAACGCTAAAGCGTCTATAACAAATAAAAGAAAAATCATGCTTGCAATAATTTTCATAAGTCTGTGCTCTTGATAACTAAACGCTTAAGGTTGTCTAATTTTTTTAATGCTTTCTATATATATTTAAAGATTTTAAAGGTTTAAAATAAAATTATACACCTAAATCTGCAGATCACCTTATGCTTTAATCACCACTTTTGGCTTTCTCAACCTTGGTAGGCTTCTAGTTTTCGTATATCAAGCGTATTAAAGCACTATTGCCTAACTCAAAAAGCAATGCAAGTGAGTCATGAAACAATTTAATAGAGACCTTTGCATAAATAGGAACAATCATCAGAAACCCACTTTTCACCCACTTGGCGATTTTTTAAACCCAGCCTTAGCCCTGCTAGGACAAGGTTTAAAGAAATCACCCATTGGGCAAAAATTGGATTTTGCTAATCATCCCTATTTATGCAAAGGTCTCTAATAAACAGAAAATAAATATTTTAATCTGTTAATTTTTAAAAACTTTAAGTTGGCACTGACCTATATTTAATCGGATACAGTGCTAGATACAAGTGTAGTGCCTCCAAAGCGTGAGTCACCCCACGCCGTGATTGACCCAACTACAAGCACATCCTACTAACACTTTGCGAAAAAATACGCCTGTTTTTAATTGGATAATATTATCAGATTCAGTGCTTGACTTAATATTAAACCTTTAAAATTTTAGTGATGTTATTACCTTTTAATTCCAATTTTATTTTAAAAAGCGTAAAGTAACACTTTACAATTTTTGTTTTACCAGTATAATGCTGATAATTTCTTAAAAAAGTAAATATTATGCTAAAAATGAATGAATTGGTAAGGTTGAGCGGAGAAAGTAAATCGACACTTATTTATTATTTAAATGATGGTTTGTTGCCTCAACCACAAAGACCCAAGCCCAATGTTGCTTTGTATGATGAAAAATGCCTAGAGATTATTAAATTTATTCGTTATTTGCAAAACTCTCTTTATTATTCCATTAGCCAAATCAAAGCAATTCTCACTGGCAGCACCATTAATTTTGATGATAGTATTGATATGATTATTAACTCGCTAGAGGTTGTTTCAGTCGGCAATAAAGAGTTTTCTGTTAAAGAGGTTTTGCAAAAAAGTAAAATTTCCCTGCAAAAATTACAAGCACTGCAAACATTAGAACTCATTAGAGTTGATGATTTTTATTCCCAAAAAGATATTGAAATAATTGATATTCTCATAAAAAGCGAGCAAACACTAGAATTGCTCAAACATTATGTTAAAAGCGCTAAAGCATTGGCAAAACTAGAAAATAAAATTGGCGTAGAAATATTACAAGAGCAACACAAAAACAGCAATACCCACCAAATAATTTTTGACACAGTGTTAAAAGTCAAGCCTTATATTTTTAGCAATCACACTTTACTAGAAAATAAACGCATTCATAATGGAGACAAATCATGAAAAATCTTTATAAAATTAGTGGATTTTTAACTTACTTTTTAATCGTATTCCTTAATGCTTCTGTTGATTTAGGGCACAAGATTGTTTTACAAAATACTATTTTTAAAACCTATGATGGCACAGAATTAATGGTTTTAACTGCCATTATTAACGCCTTAATTTTATTACCTTTTGTATTTTTGTTTTCGCCATCAGGTTTTATTAGTGACAAATATTGCAAAACTAAGATAGTGCAAGTTTCCTCATTTATTGCTATTATTATTACCTCTTTAATCACATTGAGCTATTATTTAGGCTATTTTGAAATGGCATTTGTTGCCACATTACTACTCGCCGCCCAAAGCGCTTTTTATTCCCCCGCCAAATACGGACTCATTAAAGAAATGTTTGGCACCGCTAATGTTGTTAAGGCCAATTCCATCACTCAGGCTATTACCATTATTGCAATTTTATTGGGCGCTGTTATTTATTCTATTTTCTTTGAAAGTCTTTTAATAGGTGATGTTAATAATAAAGATGAAATACTAAAAATGGTTGCTCCAATTGGCTTTGTGTTAATTATTTCAAGTGTATTTGAGTTTTTGTTGTCTCTTAAATTGCCAACAACCAAGACTAAAAAAATCACTGATAATTTTGCAATAAAAAAATACTTAACTGGCGGTTATTTTAAGAACAATAACAGCATAATCAAAAGCAATAAAGTCATTTGGCATAGCATTATTGGGCTGAGTATTTTTTGGGCAATTTCACAAATTGTTGTTGCTGTCTTTGGCGCATTTTTAAAGTCATCTGCTGGCGTAGAAAACACTGTCATTGCCCAGTCTTTGTTAGCAGTTGGCGGTCTTGGTATTATTGTTGGCTCAATGATTGCCAACAAGGTTTCTAAAAACTATGTTGAATTAGGTATTGTGCCTTTAGGGAGTCTTGGCGTTGCAATCACTTTATTTATTATTCCTACTTTGCAAAATGTTAATATTATTGCTGGGGTATTTTTTATTTACGGTCTTTGTGCTGGTCTTGTGTTGGTGCCACTGAATGCATTAATTCAATTAAGCGCACCCAGTTTTAGTTTGGGTAGAATTTTAGCTGCCAATAATTTTTATCAAAATGTCTTTATGCTTGTTGCTTTAATTGCTACTGCATCCCTTTCTTATTTACAATTTGATAGTGGTGATATATTGCTGATTGCCGCAACAATTGCCACTGTTGGAGCGCTTTGGACATTTGTTAAATTACCGCAATCTTTACTAATTTACATAGTGCGCTTTGTATTTAAGCTGCGTTACAAAATTAACGCCATAGGGGTAGAGAATATTCCTACAAATAAAGGCACTTTATTACTTGGCAACCATGTTTCCTACATTGATTGGGCAATTTTGCAAATAGTTTACCCACAACAAATTCGCTTTGTTATGGAAAAATCAATTTACAAAAAATGGTATCTTAAATGGTTTTTTGATTTTTTCAAAATAATTCCCATTTCATCATCTGGTAGCAAAAATTCCCTCAAAGAAGTGGCAAAAGCACTTAATGACGGTCATACAGTGGCACTTTTTCCAGAAGGAATGTTGACTAGAAATGGTGGAATGAATACTTTTTTAGCTGGTTATGAACACATATTAAGAGAAGTTAAAGATTGTGCAATTGTGCCCTTTTATTTACACGGCTTGTGGGAAAGTAAATTCTCTAATGCAGCAGATAGAATTAAACAAAGTGGTCGCAATATTTGTGTTAAATTTGGCGCAGAACTGCCAACTAACATCAAGGCTGTGCAATTAAAAAATATTGTTATTGATTTAAGCGTTGATGTTTGGCACAACTATATTAATCAGCAAAAAGATATTGCCAGTCTATGGATTGAACAAATAAAGAAGAAAAATAATTTTTATGTAGCAGACTCCACAGGCATGAATTTAAACGCTAATAAATTTTTAGCCGCCACGCTATTAATGCGCAAATGGCTAAAAAATAAATTAGGAAATAATAATAACATAGCGGTAATACTGCCTGCAACAGTTGCTGGTGCCATGTGTAATATGTCTTTATTTTGTTTGGCTAAAACAGTCGTTAATCTTAACTACACAACTGGAATACAGCCCTTGAAGTTGGCTATTAAAAAAGCGGACATACAAACCATTATTACCAGCAAAAAATTTATTAAAAAATTACAAGGTAAAGGCTTTGATTTAAGTGAAGTGCTTAACAATGGCAATGTTATTTACTTAGAAGATATGCAAAAATTTGCACACAAATTACGGGCAATTGGTTATTTTTTACGGGCAACATTCTACCCAGTATGGCTCTTAAAATTATTATTTATTACCAAAGTAAAAATCACAAAGACTGCTGTGATTTTATTTAGTAGTGGTAGCGAGGGTACGCCCAAAGGCATCATGTTAAGCCATAAAAACTTAATTGCTAATGTTAAACAAGTAATAACAATGCTCAACCCAAGCTTAAACGATAAAATAATGGGCACACTGCCAAATTTTCATTCTTTTGGATTAACAGTTTGCACGCTGATGCCCCAACTTGAAGGCATTCCTGTTATTTATCATCCAGATCCAACAGATGGCTACGGTATTGGTAAGTTGGTAACCGAACATAAGGCAACTATTTTGCTTGGCACTGCGACATTTTTTCGCTTGTATTTGCGTAATAGAAAACTCCAACCTTTAATGTTAGCAAGCATTAGACTGGTAGTTGCTGGCGCTGAAAAACTACCTAATAAAATACTTGATGACTTTAAACAAAAGTTTGGATTAGATATTTATGAAGGCTATGGAACCACAGAAACTGCACCTGTTGCAAGTAGCAATATTCCAAATGCACTGGTGCCAAAATATTGGAAAATTCAACAAGGGCAAAAAACGGGCACTATTGGCAAACCATTAGTAGGCACAAGCATTATTATTACTGACCCTAATAGTTTTGAAGTATTAAAACAAGGTGATGCTGGGATGATTTTAATTTCAGGACCTCAAGTAATGCAAGGCTATTTAAATGATCCTGCTCAAACAAACGCGGTAATAAAAACCATCAATAACAACAGGTACTACATCACTGGCGACAAAGGTAAGATTGATCAAGATGGCTTTGTTACTATTGTTGACAGATACTCTCGTTTTGCAAAAATTGGTGGCGAAATGATTAGCCTAGGCAGCTGTGAAGAGCAAATGAGTGTTTGTTTGGGTGATGAAATTGAAATAGCGGCTACCAATTTAACCGATGTTAAAAAAGGTGAAAAGATAGTATTGTTATTTACTGGAGACATGACACAAGAGGCACTAAAACAAAAATTAATTGCCGCACAAATTAACCCATTGTATTTGCCTAGTTCTTACCACAAGGTAGAAGTTTTGCCAAAATTAGGAACAGGTAAAGCAGATTTTAAAGGTATTAAAAAACTTGCGCAACACTTGGAGGCGGGCGAATGACAAATATTCAAAAACTAACAATCAAATTAATATTATTAATCAGTTTTGTCATAACGCTCATCATGTTTTTACAAGATCCAATTCCACAAAGTGTCAAATACCATAGTTTTGTTGATGACAGAGGTATGTTTGGGGTTGTTAATTTTTACAATGTTATTTCTAATTTTCCTTTTTTATTGGTTGGAATTTACGCAATAATATTATTGAAAAACAATAAGTTAGACATTAGTGACAACATAAAATATATGTATTACACTATGTTTTTTGGCGTTGTTATGGTATTTTTTGGCTCTAGTTATTTTCATCTTGATGTTAGGCATGAAACATTATTTTTGGACAGATTGCCGATGGTAATTGTCTTTATGGCACTTTTTTCCATTGTCATTAGTGAGTTTATTAGTTTAAAAATTGGTAAAAAACTATTTATTCCATTAATGGCATTAGGTTTGTTTACTATTGTTTATTGGATTATTGGCGAGCATTATGGATCTGGGGATTTACGCGGGTATCTTTTAGTGCAGTTTTTACCCATGTTGATTATGCCAATTATTTTGCTAAGTTTTAAACGCAAATCAGCTAAAGCGTATTGGTATTTGCTATTATTTTATGTTTTTGCAAAATTATTTGAGTATTTTGATGGGCAAATATTTGAATTATTTGGGTTTATTAGTGGACATTCAATTAAACATGTGGTTGCAGCACTTGGGTTATTGATTTTTTTACTTATAGAGAAAAAAGACTCAAAGCATTAACTCATAAAAATATTAATAAATGTATTTAGGCAGATAGTTTCTCTTTAAAAGTTGTATCGTTGTTCTTTTGCAAAAACACTGTTTGCCTCAACAAAACCCTTAACACTGCCGCAATCAAAGCGCCTACCTTGAAATTGGTAGGCGATGACCTTACCTGCTTTAGCAAGTGTCATTAAAGCATCAGTAATTTGAATTTCGCCATTTTTATCACCTTGAGTACTCTCCAAAACTTCAAAAATCTCATGTGTGAGAATGTAGCGACCAATGATTGCTAAATTGCTTGGTGCTTCTGTTGGCGTAGGTTTTTCCACCATATTATGCACACGATAGGCACTGCTTGAACCTTCTAATAATTCGCCATCAATCACGCCGTATTTGTCCACTTCACTTGCTACTACCTCTTCAATTGCCACAATGCAACAATCAGGGTTTTGTTCATACAATTTGATCATTTGTAACAGTACGCTATCACTGTCACTGGTGCATAAATCATCTGGCAAAATTACCGCAAATGCATCAGCGCCAATCAACGGCTTGCCCGTGTAAATTGCATGCCCTAAGCCCAGCATTTCTTGCTGCTCAATATAAGAAAAATCACACTGTTCAGAAATAGCATTAATTTCATCTAACAACACTTCTTTGGTGGTGTTTTTAATACTTTTCTCAATATCTACCTGTGGTTTAAAATGGTTTTCAATGGCTTTTTTGTGTTTGTTGGTTACCATTGTCATACTACAAATACCCGCACTCATTGCTTCTTCCACGGCATATTGAATTAATGGCTTGGTGAGAATTGGCAACATTTCCTTAGGGATGGCTTTGGTGACAGGTAAAAATCTTGTGCCATAACCTGCAACTGGAAAAAGACATTGATTGATAATACCCATTATTAATTCTGCAGACTTTCTTTAAGAATGGCTTTGCCTTTTTCTACACCTGGCTGATTGTAGGTGTTGATTTGTAAGAATTCACCAATCGCAGAAACCAATAATTGATAGCTAAACATTAGTTTGGCAATATTGTATTCATCCACAGTAGAAATTGTAATCACATCACAAGGAATATCGCCCTGGGCTTCAACCGATTCAATAGTAGCATCAGCTTGTTTGTTAAGCAAATCATTAAAACTCAAGCCTTCAGCGTATTCCGAGCCCAAATTCTTATCACCAGATTTAGGGATAATGGTATTGTCTTTTAAATCGGCAATCTTAATAAAAGTAACCGTCTTGTCACGCACACCATCAATAATAAGTTGCAAAAAACTGTGCTGGTCAACAGGCCCTATCAAGGCAATTGGCGTAAGCGCTTGTCTGGTTTTGTTGATATTAATCTTACCTAAACTTTCTGCCCAAAGTTGCACATACCATTTGTTAAAACCTTCCAGTGATGAAGAATAGGAAAAAATCGCATTAATATTAAATCGTGCTTTGTTTTCCACTAAAAATCGTGCTTTTCTAATAATAGGTGCGTAATAACTGGACTGCTTAAAAAAACTGTCTGATACACGCTTGCAACCATTCAATAAATTATCAACATCCACACCTACCATCGCAAGTGGCACCAAGCCGACCACGCTAAATACTGAGAAACGCCCGCCAATATTCTCAGCCAATTCAAAGACTTTGATATCTCGGTCTTGTGCAAACTTAGTTAGTCCGCTCTTAGCCTCAGAAATAACCGTGCAATTATCACTATTTATCTCAACCAAAGTGTGTAAATACTTAAATAAACTAATGGTCTCAATAGTACTACCTGACTTTGAAATCACCACAAAATGTGCATCAAAAATATCAAATTTAGTGAGGCAATGATTAATTTCAAGTGGGTCAAGCGTCTCCAAAAAGACCAAATTTTTTTGATATTTATTTGATGGTAATAAAAACCCATAAATCGCTTTAACACCTAAACTTGAACCGCCGATACCAACCACCACGATATGCTTTTGTGCTATCGTCTTAGCATACGCCTTGATATCACTGGTATCCTGGTAAGGTAAATCGTAATAGCCAATCGTCTCACGCTCGTTCTGAATGCGTTGGAAAATATCGTCATTAGAATGGATTTGATAAAAATTCTTGTTATATTCCATCTAGTTATTATATCTACTATTAATATAGTCCACGGTCAATAAAAATTTGCTGATATTTTTTATCCCAATCTTTAAAACGAATGGCTTTTTTACCATCAGGAAAGGTCACACTCATTTTCTCAAAGTCTAGCGTATAAACACTTAAATCAGGCTTAACCAAAACTGCCCTTGGGTCGTTGTGTTGTGTTGGCATATATTGACTAACAACTCTTAAGCGATTTGAGTCTTGCGTATCAAGCAAAGATTTACCATTCACATTAGCATGCGGTTTCATGCCAATAATCGCCAAAATACTTGGCACAATATCTGCTTGTGAAACTGGCAAATTTTGATTACGCATCAACACACGATAGTATGATTTTGGTGCAGAAATAAGCAGTGGATTGTGAATGATATTTAGATGTGGGTCTTGATTAAACTGCCCTGATTTTCCACCTAAGCCTTGCCCATGATCAGAAGAATAAAATACCCAACTATCAGGATAGTTGCTACGCATCTTCCCAATAATTTTAGACAGATAATCATCGGTTTTAACCACAGTGTTATCATACGCATTGATAGAATTTGGCTCATCCTCAGGCAAAAATTTCTTATGCTGTTTGGTGGAGTGCTCATTATAAGGATAATGCGAGCCATCCATTTGCAAGACTAAAAGAAATGGCTTCTCCTGCTTTGTAATATTGTCAATATACGGCATGGCAATCTCGTTTAACACACGCATATCATCTGCACCTTTATGCACAGAAGCGTCTTTATTCATCGTCACACCGTGCCAAAAATAATCCACATCCCCATCAACAAACAAATCTTTAATGTGTCCCCATTGAGTATCTTGCGCACTAATAAATGCAGTCGTATATCCACGAGCCTTAGCGTAATTAAAAACTGACGGGGTTTGATAAAATCTACCTTTTGGGTCAATACCTTCCATACCTACCAACATATAAGGCACACTCAAGCGTGTATTTGTACCAATGCTTAGTGCGTTGTTATATTTAATCAATTTTTTGTCTCTTTCAAGTTGCGACAATTGAGGTGTGGTATTTCGAGCATAGCCATAAATACTCATTTGTGAAAAGTTTAAAGATTCACCAACAATATAAACAATATTAGGTAAGTGATCAAGTGGCTTTCGACTTGGCGCTATATTTGGCTTTTCATGTTTAAACTTCAATACTTGATTGTGTGACATTTGCAATAAGGTTGAATAATATGCCAATACTGAATTCTGAAAATTACTCACACCATACCAACTAAATGTCGTGAGTAAATACAACAATACAAAACCAATAATATTTAAACCGTAACGCCATTTCACTATTCTAATTGGCACTGTTATGAGTCTTAACAAACCATAGACTGCCAATAGAATAAAAATAAATTTTAAAACATTAAGTTGTTCTAGCCATAATGCCAACACCATCGTTGGGTCTTGTGAAAATTCATGAAAACCAAAACTAGAAGCAAAACTACGATACACTTCATAATGCGACATCTGCACCAACGTTGGCACAGCAATAGCGATAAAAACAAGCCTTCGTCCAATTTTAGAGCGCCCAACAATAGGTTTAAGAATAAACAACAAAGACAACATCGCTAAGGATGTTAAACCCAAATTAACAAGTACGCGTTTAATATCCCAATGCTCTGAAATCCACGCAAAATCACGCACCACAAAGACATCTAACAATATAAGTGCAAGCCAAACAAAAAGCATGGATTTTATTTGATTGTTGTTAGCCATGTGGAAACCGTGTCTATTTCGTTATATTTAGTTAAGTCGATCTGCAAAGGCGTGACTGATACATAGTTATTGGCAATTGCATGAAAATCTGTACCCACGCCATTATCAGCTTGCGCACCATTTTCACCAATCCAAAATTTCGATGCATCGTCTTTATCAGGTATGCTTTTTTCCGATTGATGGCGTTTGCCCAAACGCGTAGTTTGAAACCCTTGAATATCTGCCAATGGCACATCTGGCACATTGACATTAAGAATCGTATCGTGTGACAATTGCGCATGGGTAATTTGGGTGAGTAATTTTTTTGTAATAATACCTGCGGTTTCAAAATGCTTGCCTTTCCAACTAGCCAATGAAATGGCTAACGATGGCAGACCTAAAAAGCGCCCTTCAATGGCGCCTGCAACTGTACCAGAATAAACCACATCATCGCCTAAATTTGGTCCAAAATTAATACCCGTTACCACCAAATCAAACGCTTCATCCAATAACCCACTCAGCGCTAAATGCACACAATCACTCGGTGTTGCATCAACACTATAAAAATTTTTCTTGATCTCAATGGGCTGTAGCGCTCTATCCAAAGTCAAAGCGCTACTAGAAGCCGATTTGTTTTCATTCGGTGCTACCACAACAATTTCATGCTCTTGTGACAAAGTTTGCACCAAAGTTTTGATGCCTTGTGCGTCAAAACCATCATCATTACTAATTAGGATTCTCACATTAAGACCTTTGTATAAATACAGTGCAATTTAGGAAATAGTACATTTAGTGTTACACAGAATTCTAGGAGAGCTCATACAAAAAAATAAGGGTAGTATATTGCCAAGGACTTTTACAACTTAAACGCATAATTTCCACCCAATGTCTTTGCCCCTATTTTTCTAAAAAATCTATCAGTTAAGCTAATGTTTGCACCAGAAATTACATGAGTCAGCATATGCTTGACTTTTTCTTTTTTGGCAATTTGTTTAACGACTTTAAAAAGTTTTAAAGCAACCTTGCCGCCCATTAAGCTGTGTCTTATCTCACTTTTAACATACAAAACAATAATGGTTACAATTTTATCATTTTCACCAATAAAATATTCACCTATCGTTGCATAACTAAAATCAATGGCTTTTCCGTCAATTTTAGCAACCAAACCTAGCGCTGGTTTATTCTTAGTGGTATCAAAAGAAACCTTTGCATAAATAGGAACAATCATCATAAACCCACTTTTCACCCACTTGGCGATTTTTTAAACCCAGCCTTAGCCCTGCTAGGACAAGGTTTAAAGAAATCA
>NZ_FQTR01000002.1 GCF_900128535.1 bacterium endosymbiont of Bathymodiolus sp. 5 South
CTGTGCCGTGTTAATTGCACTCGGTATTGATGACAAAGGCAAGCGTGAAGTACTTGGCGTTCAGGTGAGTTTGAGTGAGGCAGAGGTCTATTGGCGTGAGTTTCTAGGGGATTCACAAAAGCGTGGCATGCATGGCACTAAACTCATCATCAGTGATGCTCACAGTGGCATTAAAGCCGTTAGAAAAGCCATCATGCCAGGCGTTGCCTAGCAACGCTGTCAGCTCCATCTTCAACAAAATGCTCAAGCCTATGTCACCAAGCAAAGCAAGAAGAGGGCTGTAGCAGCAGACACACGCGCAGTCTTTAATGCACCGAGTGCTAATGAGGCTAAAAGACAATTGGATTTGTTGATTGATAAATATCAAGACAGTATGCCAAAGCTCACCCAGTGGGCTGAGGATAATATCCCTGAAGGTTTAACAGTGTTTGGCTTGGATTTGTGTGAATTTAACAGGAAGAGACTAAGAGCAAGCAATATGATTGAGCGACTTAATCAAAGTGTTAAACAGCGAACAAAAGTGGCTAAAATATTTGCTAATGAGGATTCTTGTTTGAGGCTGGTTACGGCCGTGGTGATGGAAGTCTCAGAGCAGTGGCAAAGCTCTAAGGCTTATTTGTCTTTGGACAATAATAACGGGTAGGTTTTTTTAATGAACGAGAAATCGATGGAATAGATGGTAATTTACAGAAAGAAGTTTACTTGACCTCCTCAGGGACTATTGCTGCAAGATCATTTTCAATTTCTTCAAAAATTTGATTTACTGTTGGGTGTATTGCTTGTTCGGCAATATTGGTGGCGGCAGTAGATAGAGTAAGGTTCAAGTCATCAATTTCTTGTTGTTTTTGTTTGAATGGCTCTATGTCAATGACTTCAAATAATGACTCTATGTCAATGACTTTAGATAATGGCTCTATGTCAATGACTTCAAATAATGACTCTATGTCAATGACTACTTGGGCTACGATCGGGACGGCGGCGGCGATAGAGGCAATAGGTGGATTGTTTGTGGTGTTAGTTGTATTGTTTATAATGTTAGTTGTATTGTTTGTGATGTTAGTTGTATTGTTTACTGTTTCGGATTGAAATAAAACATATCTACCTCCACTTACAATAGTGATAATTATAAAGACTTTTGCATAAATATGAATACTCATCAAAACACCAAGTTTTGCCGAATGGGTAATTTTACGAAATATAGTCATAGCAAAGCTATGGCTGTGTTTTATAAACTTGTCAAGTTGGTGAAAAATGGTGTTTTGATGATTATTCATATTTATGCAAAGGTCTCTTATAATAAAATTTTTTTTAACATAATACCCCATAAAATCATATAATTGATTGATTGATCGTATAAGAGTAGTTCCAAAATTTTGTTTAGAATCCGCTTGTAAAGGATATTTGGGATTGCTGGTTTCAACCAGCACAGGAGAATCAAACTTTAAACCTTCCCAACCATAGATAATGAAATTTCGGATATTTTGGTGAGAATCACCTTGGGGGTCGTTAAGAACGCCTTGGTAGTGTTCACCAAAACAATGTAGGACTTCGAGTTTTGTCAATTGATGAATAACACCAAAACAAAATAATTTAGCACTGCCTTGATTTTCAGTGGCAGTATTTTGTAAATCACCATTGATAAAGGATGCTGGGGTATAGTTGTAGTTCTCATTAATAAGCTTAATCAGATCATTAAAATTCATTTTTGCACCTGACCTAAGCGCCTCTAAATACTCTTCTTGTGTCATGCCAACGCTCCTAATGTCTTTAATAATTGCTCAATAATATTACCGTTATACTGTCATTGGGTTTGGTTTTCCTATGTCAACACCATATTTTTTAATCGCATCACTCACTACGGATGCTTCCATTTCACCCTCATCAACCAAGGCTTTCAGCGCAGCAATTGTCACATAATTTGCATCCACTTCAAAGAAATCTCTGAGTGCAGCGCGTGAATCTGAACGACCAAAACCATCGGTACCCAACACTTCATAACGACCCGGAATATACTTACGCACTTGCTCAGCATAGTTACGCATATAGTCAGTGGTAGCAATGACAGGACCCTTTGTATCAGCTAAGCATTGAGTAATGTAAGGCACCTTTGGTGACGCTAGACTAAATCTATTTTCTCTATCAATCGCTTGAGCTTCACGCGTTAATTCATTGAAACTGGTTACTGACCAGATACTGGACTTCACCCCCCAATCATCAGCAAGCATTTGCGCGGCTTTTTCAACTTCTCTAAGAATGGTGCCAGAACCTAACAATTGCACCTGTGTATCACCAGTGCCTACTTTTTTCAATGGGTAAATACCTCTGATAATGCCCTCTTGTGTGCCTGTTGGCATTTCTGGGTGCGTGTAAATTTCATTCATAACAGTAATGTAGTAAAAAATATTCTCATGATTTTCATACATTCTGCGCAGTCCACTTTGAACAATCACTGCCAACTCATACGCATAAGTTGGGTCATAAGAAATACAATTTGGAATGGTGTTAGCAACAATATGCGAATCGCCATCTTCATGCTGTAAACCCTCGCCATTTAGGGTAGTGCGCCCTGCCGTACCGCCAATTAAGAAACCCTTGGCTTGCATATCACCTGCCGCCCAAATTAAGTCACCTACACGCTGAAAACCAAATTTAGAATAATAAATATAAAACGGAATCATAGTGATATTATGCGTTGCATACGATGTTGCCGCAGCAATCCAATCAGACACCGCACCGGCTTCATTAATGCCTTCTTGCAACACCTGCCCCTTCTTGTCTTCCTTGTACCACATGACTTTATCAGAGTCTTCTGGTTGATAAAGTTGACCTGAAGCCGAGTAAATACCGAGCTGCCTGAACAAGCTTTCCATACCAAAGGTGCGTGCTTCATCAGGGATGATTGGCACGACTTTAGGTCCAAGTTGTTTGTCACGCACCAATAAAGCCATAATACGGTTAAGTGCCATGGTGGTTGACATTTCACGCTCACCACTGGATTTTAATAAGGCACTGAAAGTGTCTAATTCTGGCGCTTGTAAATTTTCTAATTCAAACGAGCGCACTGGCAATGAACCACCCAGTTTTTGGCGTTGAGTGTTCATGTATGTCATCTCTTCGCTGTCTTGTGCTGGCTTGTAAAAGTTAAGTTGTTTAACATCTTCTTTGGTTACTGGAATATCAAAACGCTCGGCAAATTTTGCAACTTGCTCAAGGCCCAGTTTTTTCTGTGAGTGCGTCGTATTTTGACCTTCGCCTGCTTCACCCATACCGTAGCCTTTAACTGTCTTGGCTAAGATAACCGTTGGTTTGTCACTACATTTTTTGGCAGCACGATACGCTTGAAATACTTTAAATGGATCATGTCCGCCACGATTCAGTGCATAAATCTCATCATCGCTAAGATGCGCAACCATCGCTAATAATTCTGGATATTTACCGAAGAAATGTTGTCGCACATAAGCGCCGTCTTTAGCTTTGTAAGCTTGGTATTCTCCATCTACCACTTCTTCCATGCGTTTTTTTAGCAATCCAGTGGTGTCTTTTTCAAGTAGTTTATCCCATTCACCACCCCAAATGACTTTAAGCACATTCCAACCCGCACCACGGAACATGCCCTCAAGCTCTTGAATAATTTTGCCATTACCACGCACTGGGCCATCAAGGCGTTGCAAGTTGCAATTAATCACAAAAATCAAATTATCCAGTTTTTCACGACCGGCTACTGAAATAGCGCCAAGTGACTCAGGCTCATCCATTTCGCCATCACCCAAATATGCCCAAACGGTGCGTTTGTCCGTTTGTTTGATCTCACGATGATGCAGATATTTCATAAAGCGTGCTTGGTAAATCGCCATAATGGGGCCTAGCCCCATTGACACGGTCGGGAACTGCCAAAAATCAGGCATCAACCACGGGTGCGGATAAGAACTGAGACCGTCTTTACCTGCTTCTTGACGAAATAACAACATTTGCGCCTCAGTGATGCGCCCTTCTAAAAAAGCACGCGAGTAAATACCCGGTGAAATATGTCCTTGAAAAAAGATTAAGTCTGCACCTTGCTCGGCATCAGGACCACGATAAAAATGATTAAAACCCACTTCATACAAGGTAGCACTTGAGGCAAACGAAGCAATATGCCCACCTAAATCATAGGGCAATTGATTAGCCTTGACCACCATTACCATTGCATTCCAACGAACAATAGCTGAAATTCTTTCTTCAATATCGGCGTTAATGTCTGTTGCCACCTCTTTTTCTTTGGCAATAGAGTTTAGGTAAGAAGTATTGACGCCTGTTGGCAAATCCATACCTTCTTTATGTGCCATATCCATTAGTTGGTTTAGCAAAAACTTTGCACGGTCATCCCCTTCTATTCTAGCAACAGATTTAAAGGCTTCTAGCCATTCTTGGGTTTCTAAAGGGTCGAGGTCTTGAGCTGACATAATGTATTTTTTTCTTTTAGAATAAAGCGGTAATTATCCCAAATTTGTAGACTCACTTGACAAAATATTTCACTAACAGAATTGAAGCAGAAAAACCCATGAAAGCAAGAATAATTTGCCCTGCTTCGTGCTCGGGGTATATGATATCACCCAATAACCCACCTGCAAATAATGCAAGTAGTGGCAGCATATAGAGTTGAGAAGCACGATAAAACAATTCTTTTGCTGATATTTCCAAAGTTACCAAATCACCAATTGCCACGCCATCTTGTAGGGGCTTATTGAACACCGAATAATGGTCAAAATATTTTGCCAATATGCCTGTACCACAGCCACCATTGGCTGAGCAACTGTGACACCCTGATGAACGATTAACTTTAAGTTTCATCATTTGGTTCTCAATCTCAATAACTTCAAACTTTTCTTTCATTAAAATAAGTGTTTATTTTTTATCCTATTTTATCAGTATGTCACTCTCACAATCTATTTTTAAAGCCTACGATATCCGTGGCATCGTAGCAGATGAACTCACGCCTGATGTCGTCAAACTCATTGGTCAGGCAATTGGTAGTGAGTCTATTGCCAAAGGTGAGCGCGGTGTGGTGATTGGTCGCGATGGCCGTCTCAGTGGCGTTGAGTTGATGAGTGCTTTAAAAGAGGGTCTTAAATCAACGGGCTGTCATGTGGTAGATATCGGCATGGTGCCTACGCCATTAGTCTATTACGCTACTTATAGCAAAGCGGCTACTTCTGGGGTGATGATTACTGGTTCGCATAATCCACCTGAGTACAATGGTTTTAAGATTATGATTGCAGGTGAAACACTCTCGGGCGATAGAATACAAGAACTTTATCAGCGCATCCAAGCGCAGAATTTTTCTAAAGGCCATGGCACTTCAACCAGAGTTGATATTGAACAGGACTATATAGAGCGTGTTGTCTCTGATGTTAAATTAGACAAGCCTCTTAATATTGTTATTGATGCAGGTAACGGTATTGCAGGCAATATTGCACCAAAATTGTTTGAACGATTGGGTGCAAAAGTCACAAAATTATTCTGCTTGGTGGATGGAAATTTCCCCAACCATCATCCTGACCCATCAAAACTTGCCAATCTTGAAGATATTATTCAAGCAGTCAAAGATACCAATGCGGACATGGGTTTTGCCTTTGATGGTGATGGAGACAGACTGGGTTTAATTGACAATAAAGGCAATGTGATTTGGGCGGATAGACAAATGATATTATATGCACGCGATATTCTCAGTCGCAATCAAGGTGCTAAAATTGTGTTTGATGTTAAATGTAGCTCAAATCTACCAAAAGACATTACCCAGCACGGGGGTAATGCGATTATGTCACGCACAGGACACAGTTTTATCAAAGCCAAGCTCAAAGAAACAGGTGCACTGCTCGGTGGTGAGATGAGTGGTCATATTTTCTTTAAAGAACGCTGGTATGGCTTTGATGATGCGCTTTATACAGGTGCTAGATTATTAGAAATCCTATCTAAAACCAACAAAACTTGTGAGCAGGTTTTTGCCAATCTACCTGATAGCATCAATACGCCAGAGATTAACATTCACTTTGACAAGCAAGGTCAGCAGTTTGATGCCATGAAAAAATTAGCAAGTAATATTGATTTTATTAAAGATGATCGTGTGCAAATTATTACCATTGATGGTGTGCGTGTTGATTACCCGAATGGTTGGGGGCTGGTGCGCCCTTCTAACACCACACCCTGTTTAGTACTGCGTTTTGAGGCAAACAACGAAAAAACCTTAAGCCAAATTCAAGATAAATTCAGAATTTGGTTGGCTGCTAATCATATTTCTACTCAAAATTTTTGACCAATGGGATTGGTAGCCGTTGAAAGTTACAACCACCCTATTGACGCTTATCTGGCTAAAGGACGACTAGAAACTGAAGGCATACCCGTATTTTTAGCAAGTGAACACCATGTATGGATGAACTGGAGTTATGCACAAGCATTGGGAGGCATACAATTAAGAGTTAGTCCACAAAATTTGACTGCTGCACAGGAAATCCTAAAAATGCACAACCAAGGAGAATATGAACCTCTATTAAATGAAATTTTTCCAGAAATTGATACAAAAAATTGCCCTAATTGTAACGCCAATAGCTATGTTAGTAAATTTCCATTGCACCGACTTTTTTTTACCTTGGTATCGTTCACTGTTGCTGTTGTCCTTCTGTCAAAAAGAACCTTACACACTTGTCAACAATGCAATCACAAATGGAAGGATTAAGCGGTGGAATAACCTCCACTAAACAACCAAACTTGCCAAACCTAGAAACACCACAAAACCAATAACATCAGTAATAGTCGTAAGAATAACACCACCAGCAAGTGCGGGGTCAATTTTAAATCTAATGAGTAATGAGGGTAAAACTACACCTGCAAAGGCGGCAAAAATTAAATTAACAACAATAGCCAAAGCAATGACCATGCTCAGCAATATGTCGGCAAACCATAAATGTGTCGCCACCCCAATCACTAATGCCCAAATCAAGCCATTTAATAAGCCAATTGCTACTTCTTTATTCATTAACACTTTAAGATTGGAATTTGTTATTCTGCCAGTGGCAATACCACGGGTGACTAAAATCAGTGTTTGTGTACCGGCAATACCACCCATTGATGCAACCACTGGCATCAAAATAGCGAGGGCAATTTTTTCTTGCAAAGTAGCTTCAAAGAGACTAATAAAAAACACCGCAATAAAAACAGTAACCAAATTCACACCCAACCAAATACTACGGCGTTTAGAGCTTTGCATCACAGGCGCAAAAACATCTTCCTCTTCGTCCAGGCCTGCCATTGACATGACTGAATGCTCGGCCTCGTCACGAATGACATCAACCACATCATCAATAGTGATACGCCCAATTAACTGATTGTTTTCATCCACCACTGGCGCAGAAATCAAATCACGCTGTTCAAACAAATGAGCCACTTCGTTTTCAGGTGTTTGTGCAATAATGGGCTTCAGCGTTTTATCAATCAACGGCTCAATATTTTGCTGTGCTTCGTGTGTTAGCAAGGTGGATATGTGTATTGCACCTAGATATTTATATGCCCTATCAACGACAAATATCTGGTCAGTATCAATGGGCATTTCTTTTAACAAACGCAGATAACGAATGACAGTGCGTACGGTAATATCATCACGCACAGTAATAATATCAATATTCATCAAGCCACCTGCAGAATCTTCAGGATAAGACAAAACATGCTTTAAATGGTCTCGGTGCTTATGATCCAGTGTCAACAATAAATTGTGTAGTGCTGATTCAGGTAAATCAGGCACAATATCTGCCAAATCGTCCATGTCCAAACCTTCGGTGGCCTCAACGATTGAATCAACACTCATTCCGCTGAGTAGTTGAGTGCGCACATCTTCGCTCAAGTCTTTAAGAATATCACCTTGTGTACCCGTATCAATATTGGACCAAAGAACAACCCTTTCCTTCGGTGGAATGGCTTCTAACAGGCGAGCGATTTCTGCCGAATGCAAATTGGCAAATTGTGTAGTGGCTTCTTCATACAAAGATGCCTCCAGAGACCCCATGAGTTTCTGCAGGCAATCTTCGAAAGAAGTGTTTTTAACTTCTGACATTGGACTAAATTATTTTATCTAAAATTAGCGTTATTACTTTGATATAGCGGAACCCTAAAAAACTAAGTTTAGTTTTTTCTATGGTTGTTGAGTTTCTCTTTGTGTTTTCTAATTTGTGCATCTAATTTATTGACCAACTGGTCAATTGAAGCATACATATCATCACTGTGCGCTTTTGCAAATAAATCTGCACCGCTGATATGAATAGTTGCCTCGGCTTTCTGCACATCTTTTTCCACTTCTAAGATCATGTTAATATTAATCAAATGATCAAAATGATGTTTAATTTTAGATAGTTTTTCTTCTGCGTGTTGTTTAATTGCCTCGGTAATATCAAGATGATGACCAGAAATACTTAATTGCATAGATTCTCCTTATTATTATTAAAAATTCAATTGAATTGTGCCATAAAGTAAAGCAAACATTAGGGTATTTATTGTATTTATGACAAATAATAAACACCACAAAAAACTAATTTTCGGTATAATTATATGTTTTTGAATTATTATACAAACAAAGGAGTATCAAGATGGATGCAGTTAGCAAGGAAAGTAATGAATTAAGTATAAAGAGAATTGCATTGCAAAACTCTTTCAAAGAATATAACGAGAATAATGGTTTTTCATATGAAGAGTGGGTAAATCCACCTGCAGGTCATTTCTACGAAGGTTACAAGAAAGATTTGGAAGAAATCAATAATCAAATGGCACCGCCTTTACAATACCAGTCATAATTAGCACTTGATTGGTAACAAAAAGCCCCATTTTGGGGCTTTTTTGTTTGGTGGTTAGCCAGCAACAACACACTATGTCTTATTTAATGTCAAACTATGCACCGCTTGCAGTTACCTTTACCAAAGGTGAGGGTTGCTACTTAACAGATACGCAAGGTGAAAAATATTTAGATGCGTTATCGGGTGTTGGTGTCGTTGGTTTGGGTCATTGTCATAAAGACATTACTGCCACGATACAGACGCAAGCTGGTGAACTTTTACATACCAGCAATTGGTATCATATTGCCCACCAAGAAACCTTAGCTGAAAAGCTCTGCAAATTGTCTAATATGGATAATGCTTTCTTTGGTAATTCTGGTGCAGAAGCCAATGAAGCTGCCATTAAAATTGCACGCTTACATGGTCATGCCAATAATATTGATAACCCAACTATTTTAACGGCCAATCAAAGTTTTCATGGTCGCACCATGGCAACCCTTTCTGCCACAGGTAATGACAAAGTACAGGCGGGCTTTGCACCGCTAGTCAGCGAATTTATTCATATTGATTTTAATGATGTAGATGCGATAAAAGCACACACAAGTAATAATAATATTGTGGCTATCATGCTAGAACCTATTCAAGGCGAGAGTGGCGTGATTATACCAAAGCGTGATTACTTAAACCAAGTGCAAGCCATCTGTCAAGCCAATAACTGGTTGCTTATTCTGGACGAGGTGCAAACAGGTATTGGACGCACAGGAAAAATGTTTGCACATCAATATAACCATATCACCCCTGATGTGCTGACTTTAGCCAAAGGTTTGGGTAATGGTGTGCCGATTGGTGCCTGCTTAGCAAAGGGCAAGGCGGCAACGCTTTTCACCCCTGGTACACATGGTTCAACTTTTGGTGGCAACCCCTTAGTCTGCAAAACAGCGCTCAGTGTACTAGAAATCATTGAAAAAGATAAACTTCTTGACAATGCTACCAAGATGGGGGAATACTTAGTATCAAACTTTCAAGAAAAATTATCCAACTCAAACAAAATGACCCAAATACGCGCCAAAGGCTTGATGATTGCCATTGAACTTAATCAAGATTGTACGCAATTACTAAATGCAGCACTAAGTAAACACTTACTGATTAATATTACTGGGCGCTCTATACGGCTGTTACCGCCACTGATTATCAATCAAACTGAGGCAGATATTATCATTGATACTGTTTGCGACTTGATAGGAGAATTATAATGAAACACTTTATTGATCTTGAAGATTTATCAACCAATGATTTAAACCAAATCATTGATAATGCCATCACACTAAAAAAAGAACATAAATCGGGTCAAATCAATAAGGCGTTAGAGAACAAAACATTAGCCATGATTTTTGACAAATCTTCTACACGCACGCGCGTGTCGTTTGAAGCAGGTATGGCGCAATTGGGCGGTCATGCGCTATTTTTATCCGAACGAGATATTCAATTAGGTCGAGGCGAGTCCATTGTTGACAGTGCGATTGTGATCGGATCAATGGTTGACGCTATTGTGATGCGTGTGTCTTCGCACGATGATATCAACACTTTTTCACAAAATGCCAATGTGCCAATTATCAACGCTCTATCTGATGAATCTCACCCTTGTCAATTATTAGCAGATATGATGACTTATAAAGAACATAAAGGCAATATCCAAGGAAAAACAGTTACTTGGATTGGCGATGGTAACAATATGTGCCAAACTTATATGCAAGCCGCAAGCATATTTGGCTTCAAACTCAATATTGCCACACCTAAAGGCTATGAGCCAGAATCATCTTTCATTGCGCAATATCAAGACCATATTAAGCTATGTGATAATGCAAAAGAAGCCTGTAAAAATGCAGATTTGGTTGTTACTGATGTTTGGGCGAGCATGGGTCAAGAAGATGAACAAGCAAAGCGTGAACTTGCCTTTAAAGATTTTCAGGTAAATAATGATTTAATGCAGCAAGCTAGTGCCGATGCTAGCTTTATGCATTGCCTGCCAGCACACCGCGAGGAGGAAGTTAGCAGCGATGTGATTGACGGCGCGCAAAGTTTAGTATGGGATGAGGCTGAAAATCGTTTACATACACAAAAAGCGTTGTTACTTTACTTGCTTAGCTAAACCATCCATTGCCTCAGCATAAAACTTAACCCCACGCTCCACTTTTTCCCTACCGCGTGATACACGCCAGCGGTTAGTGTCTCGTAGAGAATAGACACAGCCACAGTATTCTTGTTGGTAGAATTCTTCTTGTTTTGATAACTCCAGCATTCGAGACGAGCCACCTTGCTTACGCCAGTTAAAATCCCAATAAGTAACACCATCAAATGAATCAGCAGCACGCACGCCACAGCCGTTGATTTGGCTCATATCTTTCCAACGAGAAATTCCTAATGTGGAAGATATTAAATCAAAATCATGTGCTTTGGCGTACTTAGCAGTGACTTCAAAACGCATATCAAAACAAGTGGTGCAACGAGCACCTCGTTCTGGCTCACCCTCCTGCCCTTTGATTCTTTCAAACCATTCATCTTTGTTGTAATCCGCATCAATAAATGGCATACCTAATTTTTGGGCAAAACGAATATTTTCTTCTTTGCGCAGCTCATATTCTTCTTGTGGATGAATATTTGGATTGTAAAAAAAAATGGTGGTGTCAATTTCTGATGCTGCCAAAGCCTCCATAATTTCACCGGCACAAGGGGCGCAGCAAGAATGCATGAGTAGCTTTTTCTCACCATTGGGTGTTTGTAATTTGGGGCGCTCATAACCCGCAAGAGAGTAATCTACTTTAGACATTGCTGTAATTGCTTTAACACTTCCCACGCTTCGCGCTTAAAGGTTTCATTCACTAAAATCTCACTTGGATGATGCATGGAAAAATGCGCCTGCACATCGGATGATAAACCCTTACTCATTAATAATACCGTTTTGGCGTCGTATTGTCCAAGCGTGCGTTCTAAATCAAGGGCATTAATAGTAATGCATTTAACATTGGCTTTTTTAAGTCCAATAGCACCCAACATTTTAAATAAAAAATCTTGAACCTTGCCAGTTTGACAAAAAGAGTGTGCATTTTGCGTTTCAATCACCAGACATGGCGTGCAAATTTTTTGTGTACTGACCTCTATTGCATCAGTAGGTTCAACATATAAAAATGCTGGCACACCGAATGCTGCTAAATAATCACTACGCTCTAATTGACTCATACTTGCGGATGCGCCCTATCGGTTACCACTAAAATTTTATTCAAGCCGTTGATATAAGCCTTAGCGCTGGCAATAACAATATCGGTATCCGCCCCTTGCCCATTAACAATGCGCCCATCACTTTCAAGACGCACATTGACTTCGCCTAGTGCATCAGTGCCTTGGGTAACATTTGAGACTGAATACAGTTGCAAATTCACCTCAACATCGACCAATGAATTAATCGCACTAAAGGTAGCATCTACTGCACCTGAAGTATTAGCAGTAGCCACTACTTCTTTATCATCAATGGAAAGCACAACCCGCGCTGAATTTTGCTTACCTGTTTCACTAGAAACTTTAAGCGCTACCAATTGAATGCTCTCATGTTCTTCACTTTGAGACTGTGAAACCAATGCTTGCAGGTCTTCATCAAAAATTTCATGCTTCTTATCTGCCAATTCTTTGAAACTCTTAAAGGTGGTATTTAGTGCATCATCGCTGTCAAACTCAACACCAAGCTCTTGCATTCTAACTTTAAAGGCATTACGACCTGAATGCTTGCCCATAACCAGTGAATTGGCATTCCAACCCACATCTTCAGCCCGCATAATTTCGTAAGTCTCACGATGCTTAAGTACGCCATCTTGATGAATACCTGCTTCATGAGCAAAGGCATTTGCACCGACAATCGCTTTGTTTGGTTGCACAATAAAGCCTGTCACACTTGAAACCAAACGCGATGCGGCAAGGATATGTGTGGCATCAATACCGGTGTCACAAGCAAAAATATCTTGACGCGTTCGCACTGCCATGACCAGCTCCTCCAAAGAGGTATTGCCTGCACGCTCGCCTAGACCGTTAATCGTACACTCCACTTGGCGTGCGCCATTAAGAACGGCAGACAAAGAATTTGCCACTGCCAAACCCAAGTCATTATGACAATGCGCTGAGAAGATTGCTTTATCAGAATTTGGCACGCGCCCAATCAGTGATTTTATCGTCGCACCAAACTGATGAGGAATGTTATAGCCTACCGTATCAGGAATATTGATGGTCGTTGCTCCTGCATCAATTGTTGCTTCGATGATACGACAAAGAAAGTCTTCGTCGCTACGCCCTGCATCCTCGGGTGAAAACTCAACATTATCTGTCCAATTTCTGGCACGCTTTACCGCATGAACGGCTTGCTTTACTACTTGGTCAGGTGTCATATTCAGCTTCATCTTCATATGAATATCGCTGGTAGCAATAAAGGTATGGATACGAGATGAATTCGCACCCTTTAATGCTTCTCCAGCACGATCAATATCTTTATCTAGTGCTCTTGCAAGCGAGCAAATAGTAGCGTCTTGAATATTGTTGGCAACTGCTTGAACCGCTTCAAAGTCACCAGGCGAAGCAATAGCAAAACCTGCCTCGATGACATCAACATGCATTTTCTCCAACACTTTGGCAATGCGTATTTTTTCGTCTTTGGTCATTGATGCACCAGGTGATTGTTCACCATCTCTTAGCGTCGTATCGAAAATAATTAGTTTATCAGACATTTTTGTCTCCTATATTTGTTACATTGTATTTTTAAGGTGTGCTGACCTTTCAGCCAGTCAAGATGATAGATTACCTTACGGTAATAATCGTAACAAAGCCAAGAGAGTGGGTTGTTTATAGAAAGAAGTACTAATCTGATTTATCATAGTTAAATTATAACTTAAATATAAACGACTCACCTGTTTTTTTTCAATGCACGCTTTTTACGCACATCAATCATAGTGATAATTAAGCCAGATAGCGCATAAACAAAGAAGAAAGTAAACAGAATCGCACTTGGCCATAGTGTCACTACAATAATAATTAAGATGGCGATTAACAGTAATTTGAATGACGCCCTACCCTTAAGATTAATTTCCTTAAAACTATAATAACGAATATTACTGACCATCAATACGCCAGCACTCACTAAGATAATCCAACTTGTCATAGCAAGATATTGATCATACGGCGTTGTGCCGATAAACTCCTTGGTCCATACCAAGCCTGCAATAAGCGCAGCAGCAGCTGGCGAAGGTAGGCCTTGAAAATAACGCTTATCCTCAACACCTATTTGCGTGTTGAAGCGTGCCAAACGCAATGCACCAGCGGCCACATAAATAAATGCGCCTATCCAGCCAATTTTACCCATCTGCTCAAACTGCCAAAAATACATCAATAGTGCAGGGGCAACACAAAACGATAACATATCTGCCATCGAATCATATTGCTCACCAAAGGCACTTTGGGTATTGGTCAGTCGTGCAACACGACCGTCTAGAGTATCCCACAACATCGCCACAAAAATAGCAATAGCAGACTCTAGATATTGACCTTTAGTGGCTAGAATAATCGCCAAGAAACCTGAAAATAATCCAAATGTCGTTAAAACATTGGGTAATAAGTAAATACCTCTTTTTATTTTTTTTTCTGCCATGATCCCTCTTAGAAACAAAAAAAATGTCCAACTTAGTTGGGCGCTCAATCTAACTTTTAGTTTTTACTCTGGTCAATAATTTTGTTCTTAGCAATCCATGGCATCATTGAACGCAGTGACTCACCTACTTGTTCAATTTGATGTGCGCGTTGAACTTCACGACGCGCAGGAAGCTCGCCCACATTAGCCACAAACTCTTTAGCAAATGAACCATCTTGGATTTCAGCTAAGATTTTTTTCATTTCTAGTTTGGTTTCACTGGTGATAATACGAGGACCACGAGTTACATCACCGTATTCAGCTGTATTTGAGATTGAATAACGCATATTGGCAATACCCCCTTCATACATCAAATCAACAATGAGTTTTAATTCATGCAAACACTCAAAGTATGCCATTTCTGGCTCGTAACCGGCTTCAACCAATGTCTCAAACCCTGCTTGAACTAAGGCAGTTGTACCACCACATAATACCGCTTGCTCACCAAATAAATCGGTTTCGGTTTCTTCTCTGAAAGTTGTCTCTAAGATGCCTGTACGACCACCACCAATGGCAGATGCGTAAGATAGGGCAATGTCTTTGGCGTTGCCAGATACATCTTGAGCAACAGCAATTAAGTCAGGAATACCGCCACCCTTAACAAATTCACTACGCACGGTATGACCTGGTGCCTTAGGGGCAATCATAATAACATTCAGGTCAGCTCTTGGCTTAATCATTTCAAAATGAATATTTAAACCATGTGCAAATGCAAGCGTTGCACCTTGCTTGAGGTTTGGCTCAATATTATCTGCATAAATTTTTGCTTGAAACTCATCTGGTGCTAATACCATAACCAAATCTGCCCACGCTGTTGCTTCTTCAACGGATTTGACGCTCAAACCAGAACCTTGTGCTTTTGTCGCTGATGTTGAGCCTTCTCTGAGTGCAACGACAACATCAATACCTGAGTCTTTTAAGTTGTTTGCGTGTGCATAACCTTGTGAGCCATATCCAACGATGGCTACTTTCATGTCTTTTATAATATTTAAATCGGCATCTTTATCGTAATATCTGTTCATTTTTTTCCTCTTTTATTGTGAGATTTTTGCATCAATACAAAAATCTTTGTTTAATTAATAGAGACTTTTGCATAAGTAGGGATGATTAGCAAAATGACAAGTTTTGCCAACTTGGCGTTTTGATGATTATTCATATTTATGCAAAGGTCTCTAATATTCTCTTTTCTGACAAACACCAGTAACGCCTGTTCTAGAAACTTCTAAAATTTTGAGTGCATCAATTGCCTCTAAAAAATCACTGACTCGCTGGCTTTTTCCTACCACTTCAACTGTATAAGTATCTTCACTCGCGTCTACTATCTTGCCACCATGCTCATCAATATGTTTGTCTATTTCAGCTCGAAAGTTAGGGTTAACATCGATTTTAACCAATGCCAATTCGCGTTCAATGTGTTCTGTGGCAGTCAAGTTAGTTACCGTTACCACATCAATGAGTTTATCCAGTTGTTTAACAATTTGCTCAATAATACCGTCATCGCCAATACTAACAATGGTCATACGCGACAGAGTTTCATCATTAGTCGGTGCTACCGTTAGTGACTCAATGTTAAAACCACGCGCTGAAAACAAGCCTGCCACCCTTGATAGCGCACCAGATTCGTTTTCCAATTGTAGTGAAATAATATGTCTCATGATCTTTTATACTAAATGTAGCCCTTCATCGTTAACGGATGCCATCTCGTCACGACCTGCTAACAACATCTCGTGGTGTCCTGCCCCCGATGGAATCATTGGAAATACATTTTCACTTGGGTCAGTCAAAATGTCAACAAACACGGTACGGTCTTTTTGTTTGAATGCTTCAATCAAGGCCGGCTTTAAATCTTGTTCTTTCTCAACTTTAATGCCTATATGTCCGTAACTTTCTGCCAATTTAACAAAATCTGGCAATGCATCCATGTACGACATTGCATAGCGTTTTTCATAAAAAAATTCTTGCCATTGTCTAACCATACCCAAGTAGCCATTATTCAAATTAATAATTTTAACAGGGGTATCATATTGCAACATGGTTGAAAGCTCTTGCAGCATCATTTGAATACTGCCTTCGCCAGTTACGCAAGCCACATCTGCTTTTGGGTCGGCTAATTTTGCACCCATTGCCGCAGGTAATCCAAAGCCCATTGTGCCTAAGCCACCGGAGTTAATCCAACGGCGTGGCTTATCAAATGGATAATATTGCGCTGCCCACATTTGATGCTGACCCACATCACTAGTAACAATCGCCTCGCCCTGAGTAACTTCATACAAAGCTTCAATCACGCTTTGTGGTTTAATAACACCCGACTTCGTTTGATACGCCATTGAATCAACGCCACGCCACTGCTCGATTTGCTTCCACCACGCATCAATATTGACTAACTTCTTATCTTTGAGTGCTTGTATAAGGGCGTTTAAAGCATCATTGACTTGTCCGATAATTGCCACATCAACCCCTACTGTCTTACCCACTGAAGATGGGTCAATATCAATATGAATGATTTTTGCATAAGGGCAAAACTTATCTAAATTACCCGTAATACGGTCATCAAAGCGTGCACCCACAGCAATAATGCAATCTGAGTCGTGCATTGCCATGTTGGCTTCGTAAGTACCGTGCATGCCTAACATGCCCAATGACTGACTATCTGTTGCAGGGTATGCGCCCAAGCCCATTAAAGTTTGGGTAATTGGAAAATTAGTATGGCGTGTAAACGAGCGTAGCATCTCACTGGCATTGCCAATCACACTACCGCCACCTGAGTAGATAATAGGTTTCTTTGCTTGCGTGATTAACGCAACTGCTTTATCAATTTGCCCTGCATCAACTTTTGTCTCAGGCTGATATGAGCGCATATTGATTGACTTAGGATAACCGTCAAATTCAATCTCAGTAATCGTGGTATCTTTAGTAATATCAATCAATACTGGACCTGGACGACCTGTGGTGGCAATATGAAACGCTTTCTTAACAATATTTGCCAAATCGTTAGTGTCTTTTACCAAAAAATTATGCTTAACACAAGAGCGAGTAATACCAACAGCATCCACCTCTTGGAATGCGTCATTGCCAATCACTGCAGAGGACACTTGACCCGAAATAACCACCATTGGAATAGAGTCCATATGTGCTGTAGCAATACCTGTTACTGCATTGGTAAGCCCAGGGCCAGAAGTAACGAGCGCTACACCACACTTACCACTAACGCGTGCATAGCCATCTGCACCGTGCACAGCGCCTTGTTCATGACGAACCAAAATATGGGCAATATTATCACAGGCATCAAGCGCATCGTAAATATGCAATACAGCGCCCCCTGGATATCCAAAGATATGCTCTACACCTTCGTTTTGAAGGCAATTAACCAATATTTGAGCGCCATTCAACTTCATTGCTTATTTGATAGAAAAAAACCCTAAGATTATACCTAGACAAATATCATTATAGGGAGTTTTGCCAATCTTCTGAATAGAATTGAACGGGAGAATTTTCACTCTCAAAAGTCTCAATTGACCAAGTGTCTGGTTGTTTAAGGATGGCAGACAACAACTGATCATTCAACAAGTGTCCAGTTTTATAACCCTCGTAGTGTCCAATTAGGTTGGCACCCAACAAGTATAGGTCGCCGACAATATCCAAAATTTTATGCTTTACAAATTCGTTCTCATAGCGCATACCATCTTCATTTAAGACATCATCATCACTGAGTGCAATCGCATTATCCATGCTCGCTCCAAGTGCCAAATTCCTCTCTTGCATGCTTTTTACATCACGCATGTAACCGAAAGTTCTGGCTCTGGATATTTCTTTAAGGTAAGACTTTTGTGCAAAATCAATGCTAAGATTTTGCCCACTTTCCTTAACTTTTTTATGATCAAAATCAATCTCAAGCGTTACTTTAAAACCTTCGTGAGGGCTTACTTGCGCCCAGGAACCATTGTTTTCTACGCGAATAGTGTCTTTAATCACAAAGAATTTCTTATGTGCATCCTGATCTTCAATACCTGCTGATTGCACCAAGAAGATAAAGGGCGCTGACGAACCATCCATAATAGGCACCTCAAATGAATCCAATTCTACCAATACATTGTCAATACCCAGTGCTGAAAATGCACTCATTAGATGCTCAACGGTTGAAATCTTAACACCTTGATTTTCGATACTGGTTGATAAAATCGCCTCGTTTACAAAGGCATTATGTGCTCGAACCAACTTGCCACCCACATCCAGTCGCCTAAACACCACGCCATGATCAATCTCTGCGGGAATAAGCGTCATATTAACCATAGCACCACTATGAATGCCAATGCCACGCGCTTTAACTGCTTTTTTTATTGTTCTTTGCTTAATCATATTTATAAAATTTTAAACCTTTTAATAACGCCCATTTTACCCAAAAAACTGTTGTTGCTTTTACCGCTGGATTCAGACTCAAAGTCATCAAGACCGAACAACAGCAAACCTAAGGCACAAGCATATTCTGGACCCAACCATTCATACTTTGCACTAATGAGATCAGTATTAACACGCCCTACTTTGACTTTCTTTTTGTAAAGACTGTGCATTAACTTATCGCAATCTGTCATTTTTGCACCACCGCCCACTAAAACCAAGCCTGATTTAAGCGAGCGGTATAAATTTTGGTCGTTGAGTTTTGCTCTAATCAACTTAAACAACACTAAGTAAGACTGCCTAATCACTTCAATAAGCGATTCGTGAGACAAATAATAATAGTTTGAGTCATCTATTTGTTGAAACTTAATAAGTCTGTCAGCGCCCAATTTAACTTGCGCCTGCCCATGTTCTATTTTTAAACGCTCTGCTTCTTGAAAAGAAGTATTAAATGCTTCAGAAATGTCTTGAGTTGCCTGTTTTACGCCAAATTGAAGACTGCCACTATAAAAAATACTGCCCTGCTTAAAGACAGACAAATCCGTCACACCGGAACCAATATCAACCAAACAAACCCCTTTGTCTTTTTCATCTTGTGTTAAACAAGGCTTGCTACTCGCCATTGAATTTGGCACCATACTAGACGAACCCAAATTACTCCAGTGAATACTATTTTCAACTGCTTCCACATGATGATTAGATGCAGTAACAATATGCATGCTAACACCTAAGTTATCTGCTTTTTTTCCAAGGGGTTGATTGATAGGTTCAGGATTTGCATCCAAAGTATAGTGGTGTGTTACCTTGTTAATGTCTTGATGATTGTCTGGCATCTTTGTCTTTATTATTGATTCAATAATCTTAACAACCGTATTTAACTCTGAATCCCTAACTCTGCCAGAAGGCACATGCGTATGAGCACTTTGATTCAATACTTTAAGATTTGGATCTGAAATATTAACACTGACATTTTGAAAATCTGCGCCATACTCCTTAATCACTTCTTTTTTAATCTTTTTAATGACTTTTGCCACTTTTTTAGCATTTTCAACAACACCACGCCGAACACCATCAGAATCGGCTTGCCCATAGCCAAAAACCTCCACTCTGTTATTTTTTAACTCCGCAAGCAAAACAACAATCTTACTGCTACCAATATCAACGCTTGCAATGAAATTACTATCAGCCATTTTTTAATCCGTAAAGTCCAACCATTGATACAAATGTTCCAATCCAACCACCTTGCCACTAAGCAATTGTCTAAATTTTTTAGCCTTCGGCTGAGCGTGATATAAACCTAAAATATGTCGAGTCATTGAGCGAATTGGCACCCCTTGGTCATTCTGTTGCTTTATATATTCAATAAAGTCTAATAATACTTGTTCGCGCGATGGTGCATCTAGCGTTTTATGATAAATTTTATTATCTACTTCACTAAGTAAATACGGCTGGTGATACGCCGCCCTACCCAACATCACACTATCAACGGATTGTAAGTGCACAGTAGCCTCATCAACACTCATAATACCTCCGTTAATAGCAATAGCAAGATGCGGGAAGTTTTTTTTAATTCTATACACCCAGTCATAATTTAGTGGTGGTACGGTTCGATTTTCTTTTGGACTTAATCCTTTTAACCAAGCTTTTCTAGCATGAATCACAAAGTTTTCACAGCCTGCATTTTCTATCTGCGTGACAAAGTTTGACAATTGTTCGTAACTTTCCATGTTATCCACGCCAATGCGTGACTTCACACTCACTGGTATATCGCTTGCTTGGCGCATTGCATCCACACACTGTGCCACCACCTCAGGGGTTTGCATCAAACACGCGCCAAAACTGCCCGATTGCACCCTATCCGATGGACAACCCACATTGATGTTTACCTCATCATAACCCCAATCTTGGGCAATCTTAGCGCACTGCGCCATCTCATTTGACTCGCTACCACCTAATTGCAATACCAATGGATGTTCTGCTGCGTCAAAATCCAACAGACGATTTTTATCCCCATTAAGAATTGCCTTAGTCGTTACCATTTCACTCCACAGCTGCGTGTCTTTTGACAACAGTCTATGAAAATACCGACAATGCCTATCAGTCCAATCCATCATCGGTGCTACTGAGAATTTATGCATGAATATACTGGGTTATAACAATTCTTTCAAAGTGTCTGCCACAAAAGCCACACTTCTTTGCACGACTTGTTGGCGCTCGCCATCAAAATGCTTTTTAATGGTAGTGCACTCACCCGAGATACAAAAGCCAAAACACACAGTACCCACGGGTTTGTTCTTGGTATCGCCTGTTGGTCCAGCAATACCGGTGATAGACACCCCAATATCAGTATTAGAGTTACGAATAACTCCTTTTACCATTTCCAATGCAGTTTGTTCGCTAACGGCACCATAGGTATCTAAAGTAGATTTTTTCACACCAAGTAGTTCTACTTTTGCTTGATTGCTATAAGTGATAAAACCTCTATCAAAGTAATCAGAAGCACCGCTCTCTTGGGTCAGTAATGCAGATAAGTGTCCACCTGTACAAGACTCTGCTACGGCAATGGTCAGTAATTTTTGTTTTAATAATTCGGTTAGTTGGCTCATTTAAGTGCAGCTTGAACAATTTCAAAAATATCTTTAGAGAGATTTTTAGTATTGGCAATTCTTTCTAGTTGTTGTTTTTGCAGCACTTGTAACTCAGGGGTAAAGCGTTTCCAATGATTGTAGGTTGCCACTAGTCTTGCACCAATTTGTGGGTTGCTGGTATTTAGTCTGAGTATCACATCGGTAAAAAATTCATAACTTGCTTGCTGGTGAAAATTTGTATAGTTGTGAGCAAAACCACCAACCACACTACGCAAACGATTGGGTGTATTAAAAGAGAATAACGCATGCTCCATCAATGCTTTAACACCATCAACATCACACACATTACTGGACGCTAAAGCGGAAAAATACTTATCCATGACTTGCGTGTCATCTTTGAATTCTTGGTAGAAATCTGCCGATATTTGTTGGCGATACTCATTGTCGCTATTTAACAACAAATTAAATGCACAGAATTTATCACTCATACAATCAGCCTTATCGAATTGTGATTTTGCCAATTCCAACTCACCATCTTTTATTAGATAAAATAAACATCTATTTTTTAGTGCTCTTTGCCCAACAGCTGCCGCTGTAAATTCATAAGTTTGTTGAGTGTTTAACGATTTATAGATTTCAAGCAGTAACGGTTTAAGTTTAGTGATAATTTTTTGAATGGTAATTTCACGCTTACGATGAATATCAAATACATCAATAACCGCTTGATGATTGTGCAAAGCGCGCTCGGACGGTAGCGTTAACAATTCGCAAACCAGTGAGTTGTCTTTGGTGTTTTTAATCATGAATTCAATCGCATCAAAAAATGCAACTTCATCTATAGTATCTGCATCCATTATCAAAGATAACCATAGCTTTTGGGCATTGTCCCATTTAACAAAACTGTCTTTATCATGCTTAAGCAGAAATATCCTTTGCTCAAAACTCAAATCACACTCCAGTTTGATTGGCGCTGAAAACTCGCGCAACCAAGAAGGTGTTGGCGCTGATTTTATATTTTCAAAGACAAAACTTTGGGCGTTGTCTTTAATGGTTAACACACCTTTTTCTAATTCATTACCCGCATCATCAAGCAGTGCAAATGACAGTGGAAAGAAATGCTTAGATTGTTGTGTAACCGTTACTGTATAGGTGTTTTTGATTGTGTCATACTGCGTTGAAATACTCACCTCAGGTGTGCCAGATTGTGAATACCAATGTTTAAATTGCGTGAAATCAAACCCGTTAGCATCACTCATGCTACTGATAAAATCATCAATGGTTACTGCTTGAGCGTCATGGCGCTCAACATATAACTTCATGCCTTTTTGGAAGCCTGCCTCGCCAACAAAGGTGTGAATCATACGAATTACTTCCGCGCCTTTTTCATAAACAGTCAGTGTGTAGAAATTATTCATTTCAATATAGCTTTCGGGGCGTACAGGATGTGACATTGGCCCTGCATCTTCGGCAAATTGGTATGTGCGCAACATATCTACATCATCAATACGCTTAATTGAGCGCGAATGCAGATCAGAGGTGAATTCTTGGTCTCTAAATACCGTCAAACCTTCTTTCAAACTTAGTTGAAACCAGTCTCTACAAGTCACACGGTTGCCTGTCCAATTATGGAAATACTCGTGCCCGATAATAGCTTCAATATTAATAAAATCACCATCAGTTGCCGTTTTGTTGTCTGCTAATATGCAGGCAGAATTAAACACATTTAAGCCCTTGTTTTCCATGGCACCCATATTGAAATCATCAACCGCCACAATCATATAAATATCTAAATCATATTCAAGTCCAAAACGCCCCTCGTCCCATTTGAATGCGCGTTTAAGTGCATCCATAGCAAACTGTGTTTTATGTTCATTGTGTGCCTCTACATAAATTTTTAACGCTACCTCTGTGCCCGATAGTGTTGTGTAAGTGTCTTCTAAAACAGCAAAATCACCTGCCACCAAAGCAAATAAATAACAAGGCTTAGGCGTTGGGTCGTGCCAAGTTGCCCTGCCATGTAAACATTCAGTCAGATTGCCATTACTCAGCAGCACAGGATACTTATCAAACGCCGCTTCAATATGTGTGGTGAATACACTTAATACATCGGGACGGTCTAAATAATAAGTGATTTGGCGAAAGCCATGCGCTTCACATTGGGTACAAAAATTGCCACTTGATTGGTACAATCCGTTTAAACTGGTGTTGGTTTCTGGGTGGATTTTGGTTTGTATTTCCAAAGTAAAACGCTGCGACATCTCTCTTAGTTGCAAGCCGTCTTCCACTAGAGTGTATTTAGGTTCAACGCCATCAACCAAGATAGAAATCAATTCTAAATCAATGCCATTTAAAAATAAATTGCCACTTTTATCAGCGCTTAAAGCGTTTTGATAAAAATCAATCTTTGATGAGACAATTGTTTCATGCTCGTCTAAACGAAAACTTAACTCAGTTGTATGAATTAAATACGGACTTACTGTGTAGTCTTTGCGATAAATAGCTTGTGGTTGTGTCATTTTCTTAAAATCCTATTGGTAATTTTGTTGAGTATTTTTTGTGGTGTATTTAGCAGTGGCGTGTATAAACCAAATGCTAATGCTGTTAGGGCTGTGCTTATTCCACCAACCATAATATCGCTCATCCAATGTGCGCCCGCCATTAGTCTTGGCATTACAAACAACACCACAACGAATAATATCCACGGAGTCCATTTGTTACGCACAAAGAATAGACAGTAACCCAGCCAAGTAAACAAGACAGCAGCGTGATCACCTGGAAAACTGTCGCCAGAATAGTCTTTTAAACCAAAATCGGGATATATTGATGATAAGCGTACTGCCTCACCAATCAACATCGTTGGGCTGGCTCTGTTTAAATGATTATAGTCAACATAAAAATCCAGTAACTCACGCACAAACAACATCACAACGCCTAATAAAGCAAAACCAATCAATCCAACCAATCTGTCTTTACTCTCAAAAATCACACCTTTGGCATAGAAAAACCACAAAATAATAAAAAATGGAATCAAATCTGCAATGCGCATACTCAACACCGCCCAGAACCAACTCCATACGCCTCCTAACTCATTTAATAAAGGATTGGTTGCATCAAATACCCATCGGTCTAACCAATCCCAATACTCTCTGGTCGCACCATAACTCCAACTAGAAACTAACAACAAAGAAATAATATTGAGTGTGACAAAAGTGCTAAACCTAAAAGAAAATATATTATTCATAACATTAACAAAGATATCCCTAAAAATAAACGATAAACCACAAATGGCATCATACTCATTGTATTTAACGCTCTAATGAAAAAAATGATGGTCAAATACGCACTGATACCAGAGACCACAAAACCCACCACTAATAAAGTTAAATCAACCATTTGTTGCTGTTGATAAATACCAATGAGTATCAACAAAACAGAAAGTGTAATAACTGGAATAGACAATAAAAAGGCAAATTGAATGGTTGCTTTTTTTGAAAGCCCTATCAGCAGTCCTGCAGTAATGGTAACACCCGAGCGCGAAACACCCGGTACCAGTGCCAATGTCTGCATCACACCAATAAAAACAATATCCTTCCAAGCTAATATTTCTCTAGCGTGTGGACGCCTAGTGTCCAGTAAAACGGCAATACCTAACAAAACACCAAATACAAGGGTCGTGTAGGTAATAATTTCAATAGAACGCAAGTCATTGGCAATAAAATCTTTAAACAGAAACCCAAAAATACCCACAGGAATCGTGCCCAATAAGACACCCCAAGCCAATTTTGACTCACCGATGGTTTTTCTCTCAACAATACAGAGGTAAAAATCACTCAATAATTGAGAGATTATATGCTTGTAATAATAAACAACAGCAACCAATGTGCCCATATGCACCACTACATCAAACGCCAATCCTTGATCAGTCCAACCACTTAACTTGGGCACTAAGATCAAATGTGCAGAAGAGGATATCGGTAAAAACTCACTAATCCCCTGTATTAACGCTAAAACAATTGTTTGAATAAAGTCCATTGCTTTTTATAGTTTATAAGTTAAGTCTTGCTCTTTAAAGCCTTTTAATTTTACTTGCGTATTTTTACTTAATGCCAATACTTTAAAACTCTCCCCCATTGCATTTGGCAATACCAATTGTTTGATTTGTTGTGCCAAATTGCTGCGTTTGTTTTCGTTTTTTTCATTTAGAAAATATTCATCAATACCCAAAGAAATTAAAAATAGTGCCTGTGTAGCGTAACCAGAAAGTGTAAAACCACACTCAAACGCTTGCTCAGCAATATCAGAAAAATTAACCGAGGTGGTAATATCCTGCTCACCGATATGCTCAAATGGATTGTCACTTGCCTTGTGTTGATAATAACACCTTAATGTGCCTTCATTGCGCTGAGGGTGGAAATACTCATCTCGTCCCATGCCATAATCAATGAGTAATACCACGCCCTTGTTCATTATCTCGCTTAGACTTTCAATCCACGCCCTTGCTCTTTCATTAACTTCGGTGGTATAGCCCTGTGAAACTTCAACAGGTACAGATATTTTATCATTAACATAAAGGTGTTCTAGCACTTGCCAGACCAATTTATCATCTTGACAGTCCACCCCTAATTCTTTAAAGCCATTGGTTTGATTAATCAGTCGTTTCGCCGGCATAGCATCCAACACCTCATTGGCAATCACCACACCCGAAAAGTTCCTTGGCAGTCTATTTAACCAAACCACCCTATCCATTAATTCTGGCAGGGTTTTGTTAATCGTGTCTTTTTGTCGTTGCTGTAATTCAGCGCTTAACTCTAAGATGTAATAGTTTTTTGGTAGTTTCTCCAATCGACCCAATTCAAATAAGATTTGTGCTGCCAATATCCCGCTACCTGCGCCAAATTCTAAAATACTGTCCCCACTCTCTAACACTTGTGCACACTGCCGAGCAAGGCAAAAGCCAAATAAATCCGAAGTTTCAGGCGCAGTAATAAAATCTCCCTTTTCGCCGAATTTCTGAGCGCCACCACTATAATAGCCCTTGGCTGGATAATACAATGCCAAATTCATAAATTCATCAAACCCAATAGGCTCAGCTTTTTGTATAATAGTGTTTTTGATTATTTGTTCTAAATTCACGAAAGTTATTTTATATGAAAACAGCACTCATTACAGGTGGCGCACAACGCATTGGCGCACAAATCACCAGAACACTGCACGCACACGACTACAACATCGTTATTCATTATCGAAATTCTAACAAAGAAGCACAAACTTTGGCTGATGAGCTTAATCAACTGCGCGCTAATTCTGTCACGCTAATTCAAGCAGAACTGTCCGACTTACAAGCGCTAAAAACACTTGCTGATACTATCAAACAATTGGATATATTGGTCAATAATGCCTCGCTCTTTTACCCAACCTCAATACAAAACGCCAATGAAAATGACTGGAATACCATCATCAATACCAATCTAACAGCGCCTTTTTTTCTATCGCAATCTTTATCATCAACTTTATCAAAAAATAAAGGCTGCATTATCAACATTGTTGATATTCATGCCCAACGCCCATTAAAAAACCATGCAATTTATAACATTTCCAAAGCGGGTCTAGCAATGATGACACAAACCTTAGCAAAGGAACTGGCACCAGAAATTCGTGTTTGTGGCGTTGCACCGGGCTCAATTTTGTGGCCAGAAAACCAAGCCAAACTCAACGATGCACAAAAAGACAAGATGCTAAATAAAATACCCTTGAACAAACAAGGTAGCCCAGAAGATATTGCTAACACCGTTTTATTTTTAGCAAACTCACCTTATATCACCGGTCAAATTATCAGCGTTGATGGTGGACGCACATTAAATCAATAGCTTTTTGTGTTATAATGTAAACTGCTTAATGCAGGGGACACAGGAAACGCATTGAACAAAGAATTTTTTTTAAGTTTTGAGTGTAATAACAAACATCAAAACAAACTATAAACATTTGGCTTTTTTTTGCCATACATAGAGAATATAATTGTTTATTAGCTTTTAACCAAGACTTATCATTAGCAATAAACCAAAGGGCTGACAACCCCAATATACAACAATTAGAATAAGATTTTGAAACATTTACAACTCAAAATAACAATACTAAATTCAACTCAACATGCAAATGTTGAGTCTCTGTGTGTGGAAGGAAGTCTATTATCAGGACTAAATTATGAACCACATATTAATCAACGCAACGCACTCGGAAGAGATTCGAGTTGCCATTGTAAGAAATAAAAAACTTACCTCTCTCAATATAGAAACCAGCCTTAATCAGAAGAATAAAGGCAATATTTACAAAGGGAAAATATCGCGAGTTGAGCAATCCTTAGAAGCTGCTTTTGTCGATTACGGCAAGGAAAGACAAGGCTTTTTACCATTCAAAGAAGTTACCGAAATACTAAAAGAAAATGCAAAAGCTTCAGGTGAAAAACTCACTATTTCTGATGTTTTAAAGGAAGGGCAAGAGATTATTGTTCAAGTTGAAAAAGAAGAGCGTGGCAACAAAGGTGCTGCACTAAGCACTTATATCAACTTGGCTGGTGCCTACATGATATTGACACCAAACAATGCAAAAAGCAATGGCATCTCTAGACAAATCACTTCATCAGACAGGCAGTCGCTAAAAGAAGTCATTGAAAAAATTACCCTACCTGAAAACTCAGGCTTAATTATTCGTACAGCTGGTGCGGGTAAAACTTTAGAAGAGTTGCAATGGGAAGTTGACTACTTATCAGAATTGTGGCGCTCAATCAATACCGCAGCAGAAAAACGCTCCGCGCCTTTCTTAATCTATCAAGAAAGTGATATTGTCATTCGTACTCTGCGTGACTACCTAAGAGAAGACACTGATAGTGTCATTATCGACGATTTAACAACTTTTCAAAATGCCAAAGAATTTGTTAGCTTCGTTCTACCGCACCACTTGGATCGTATTAAACAGTTTGATGCTTCTGAACACTCTTTGTTTAATCACATGGGTGTTGAATCACAGGTAAAAAGTGTTTTCGAGCGTGAAGTGTCTCTGCGCACAGGAGCAACTATTGTCTTTGACCCAACTGAAGCATTGACTGCCATTGACATTAACTCTGCACGCGCTACCAAAGGCTTTGACATTGAAGAGACCGCCTACAATACAAACTTAGAAGCTGCCAAAGAAATCGCTGCACAACTGCAACTGCGTGATATTGGTGGTTTAGTGGTGGTTGACTTTATCGATATGACCTCTGAGGAGCACAAAAAATCCATTGAAAAAGCCATGGAAAAAGCCACCAGTTCAGACCGTGCTCGTATCCAAATTGGCACTATTTCACGCTTTGGACTGTTAGAAATGTCAAGACAACGTTTAATGAGTTCAGTAACAGAGTCAGTAGAAAAAACCTGCCCTGCTTGTGAAGGTCGTGGCACCACGCCAACCGTTCCAAGTTTGGCATTAAGTATTTTAAGGCAACTTGAAGATGGTTGTAACGCCTCTAACCAAACACAAAAACTGACTATTCAGTCTAGCGTTGATGTTATCACCTATTTACTTAATGAAAAACGCGCTGATATTGGCAGATTAGAGAATAAGCATGAGATAAAAATTACGCTATTACCTAATCCTTACATGCAATTTCCGAACTTCAATATTAACAAGCAAAAAGGCGATAAGAAATCACACCACAAGAGTTATCAGGGCATTTCTAAACCACAGCAAAATATTGCAGAGAACGGCTTAAGTAACACTAAAGAAGAAGCGGCTATTGATACCAATCACCCAATAACACGCGTTCCCAATCAAAAGAAAACCAAATCTTCATTGTCTTTCTGGGGAAAGATTAAGTCGATTTTTGGTTCTAATAAAAAGAAAAAGAAACCAGAAAAAAATCACAATAATAAAAACAATCGAAATCGTAATAAGAATCGTAATAAGAACAATCGTAATCATAACCAAAATAAAACGCAGAACAATCAGCAGAATAAACAAAATCATAAGGCACAAAACAACAAACAACAAAACAAAGCCCAGAATCAGAATAAGTCTCAAGGTAAACCTCAAAATAAATCTCAAAATGAGAATTCCAAGCCGCAAGCTCAATCTAGAGGAAAACCTCAAGAACAAACAAAGCCTGCTAACTTAGCATCCAAGGCACAAAAACAAGTCAAAGAAAAGCCTCAGACAAAATCAGCATCAAAGCCAAAATCAGAAGAGCAAAAAGTGACTAAGGTTGAAACACAAGGCAATGGAAAAATGAAAACCAAATCAACAGACAAGGTTGCAAAAAAAGTCAAGACTGATGCCGCTAACAAGACTGAACTTAAGGTTGAGATTGAGGTTAATGGCAATAAAGCTGAGTAAATATAAATATGAAATTAGCAGTTTTTGGCAATCCTATTGAACATAGTCTATCTCCCCGTATTCATACACTATTTGCACAGCAGACGGGTGTAGAGATTGAATATGATAAGATATTAGCCCCAGTTGACGGCTTTGCAGAAACAGCACAAAACTTTATCAATCAAGGAGGTAAAGGCTTCAATGTTACTGTGCCATTCAAAATTGACGCCTTTAACTTAGCAACAAAGCACTCAATCAATGCACAAACTGCAGGTGCAGTTAACACCATCAAAGTTGATGGTGACGCCTTAATAGGTGAGAATACTGATGGCATAGGACTGCTTAATGACTTAACTAAAAATCTTGAGATTGACTTACAAAATAAAATTGTGTTAATTTTAGGCGCAGGTGGTGCAACTCGCGGCATCTTATTGCCTTTATTACAACAACAACCTGCACGGGTGATGATTGCCAATCGCACTGCGTCAAAAGCCACTCAACTCGCTAAAGCGTTCAAGCCTTATGGCGAAACTTGTGGCTTTGGTTTAGAAAAAATCAAAAACGACCTTGTTGATATTATTATCAATGCCACCAGCGCTTCATTAGATGGGCAGATGCCAAATATTGCCACTGGCATAGCCAACAATGCAATTTGTTATGATTTAATGTATGGCAAGCAAACCCCTTTTATGGACTGGGCACAGGATAATAATGCATCAATGGTTGTTGATGGCCTGGGTATGTTGGTTGAACAAGCAGCTAGCGCATTTGAATTCTGGACGGGCAAACAGCCTGAGACTCAAGCAGTGATTGAGGCAATCAGGGCGCTAAACGACTAATCTCCCACGCACTGTCTTTACGCACATAAACAAGCCTATCATGCAAGCGATTTTCTCTACCTTGCCAAAACTCAATCGTAGCCGGCACCACGCGATAACCACCCCAAAAATCTGGCAAAGGCACTTCGCCTTCGCCAAATTTTCGCTTCATTACATCAAACTCAGAAAGCAAAACTTGCCTTGAATTTAAAATTGATGATTGCTCTGATGCCCAAGCACCTAGTTGAGAATCTTTAGGACGAGAAGCAAAATATTTAATTGATTCTAAAGTTGGTATTTTTTCTACCGTGCCAGAAATCTTTACTTGACGCTCTAAATCCAACCAAGGGAACAATAATGCTACTGTGGGGTTATTGTTGATTTGCTTAGATTTTTTAGAATTATAATTGGTAAAAAACACAAATCCCTGCTCATCAAAGGTTTTCAATAAAACCGTTCTAATACCCACCCCACTTTCATCACTGGTGGCTAGACTCATCGCGTTTGGCAAGGTAAGTTCAGAGTCAAGGGCTTGTTCCATCCAAATTTTAAATTGCACAAAAGGATTGCTGTCTAAATCAGCACTAGAGATACCATTACTGGTAAATTCGCGTCTTAATCTAATTAAGTCAACATTCATAATTAATTGCTTTTGTCAAACGCTTTAATGTGGTTTCTTTGCCAATCAACTCAGCCACTAAGTCAATACTGCCTGCATTACCATTGCCACTCAGTGCCAACCTAAAGGGCTGCCCTACCTTACCAAAACCAAGCTCTAATTCATCACAGACTTGCTTGATGATACTTTTAATTTCATTAGCCTTCCAGCACTCTAATTGGCTTAATTTTTTAACCAAAACCTCAAGCGGCACTTTATCTTTAAACTGTTTGTTAGCAAGATTTTCATCAAACTCATCAAAATCTTGATAAAACATTTTTAATCCTTCGCTCATCTCTACTAGCGTTTTTGAACGCTGCTGTAATGATGCAACAACCAGTGCCAAATCCGCGCCATTACGGGTATCAACTTTTTGATATTGCAAATGCCACTCTAAATGTTCAATCAAATGCTCGGGCGTGGCATTTTTAATATATTCTTGATTAAGCCACAATAGTTTTTCTTCATTAAAACTGGCGGGAGCTTTGTTAATATCTTTTAAATCAAACAACGACACAATTTCTGCCAAAGAAAACACCTCTTGGTCACCATGCGACCAACCCAAGCGCACCAAATAATTAAGCAATGCCTCCGGTAAAAAACCCGCATCCCGATATGCCATGACACTCACTGCACCATGTCGCTTTGACAAACGAGCACCATCACTACCCAAAATCATTGGCAGGTGTGCAAACTCAGGCAAATCCCACTTAAGCGCCTGATATAGATTAATTTGTCTGGGGGTATTGTTGATATGATCATCCCCACGAATAACATGGCTAATATCCATATCATGATCATCCACCACAACGGTTAAATTATAAGTCGGTGTGCCATCACTGCGAGCAATAATCAAATCATCTAACTCTTTATTGGCAATAGAGATTTTTCCTTTAACTGTATCCTCAAAAATCACCATACCTTCCATTGGATTTTTAAAACGCACAACCCTGTGATCGGCTGATGTGAGCGCTTTATCACGACAACAGCCATCATACATAGCCTTCTCACCTTTTGCCATTAGCGTTTCTCGCAAGTTATCTAATCGCTCTTTTGAGCACTCACAATAATAAGCCTTGTCTTCATCTAATAATTGTTGAATGACTGCTTTATAACGCTCAAAACGCTGCGTTTGATAAAACGGACCTTCGTCATAATCCAACCCCAGCCAATTCATTCCATCTAAGATGGCATCAACGGATACCTGTGTAGAGCGCTCCCTATCCGTATCTTCAATACGCAAGACAAAGTTGCCCTGTTGTTTTTTCGCCCAAGCCCAAGCAAACAAGGCGGTACGCGCACCACCGATGTGTAAATAACCCGTTGGAGATGGCGCAAATCTTGATTTCATGAATCGTTCGCTTTATCTGCTAAATCATACCAATACTGTGTTTTTTCAAGGTCTTTTTCAACTTCCTTGCCGTCTTCATACAGCATACCCAGTGCATACATCGCCCCTTGTAAACCATACTCAGCCGCCCTTTCAAACCACTCAATGGCCTTGCTAATGTCCTTTTCAATACCTTCACCAGTCATGTAAGCCACCGCAATCATGTGATGTGCAAAACCGTGCCCCTGCTCAGCAGCTTTGATAAAATTCTCAAACCCTAAAGGCTGATTTTCAACCATGCCTAGCCCATTCATCTGCATCATCCCAAGGCGCCACAGACTCTCAGCATTACCTTGCATGGCAAGCGGTGCTAATAATTGATACGCCATTGAAAAGTTCTTAGAATCAAAAGCAGCCAAGCCGCTGGTTAAATCTGCCTCAAAGGCATCCGTTTCGTTAGAATTTGACATAATAGTTTTTAGGATTTTTAAAATAGCACAATTTTACAAGATTCATACACACAAATTACTAAATGTTGTTATCTTGGCTTGAGTAAGATGCTTGTATTGGCTCATTTGTGCTTCTTTTTAGCAGTTGAACCATCTTGATAAATCATCAAGCATCATAGAAATATAAGGCAATGTTTCCACAGTTTTTTAACGACTATTCAAATCGAAAGTTTTGTTTTTATGGGGTTTTTTTGCATCAATATAGTCAAACTTAATCAGTACTTTTTCTAGCTTCCCACCTGTTTCAATTACCACATAATTTTTAGCAATATCTTTGAGTAACACATTAGAGGCAATATTATCGCCTTTTTGATAGACTTTTGACTTTCTGTTTGCATTTTCAATAATCGCTAAAGCACCTTTTTCTTTAAAAACAGTTCCAATGAGTGTTAAATTGAGTCGTGTTGGTTTAACTATTTTATAACTTTCTCTAAGATCAACATCATTAGATTTTCCAAACAAATTACGATAAGCGCTCATATCTTGAGGTTCTGGCTTTAATATTGTGATACTCGTTTTTTCTATGGTTGGCTTGTGCATACTTGCCAACACACTCAACACTAGCTGTGTACAAATATAAGTTAGGCACAAAAACAAACATAATGTAGCGCCCTTTCTAATTTTGTCCTTATGCTCAAACAGAAAGTTAGAATACTTAATCTGATTTAAAGTAGCAACAAATGATTTGATATTTAAAGTCATCATAATTTATAGGATATTGTATTTTTCACTTAATATTTCATGGGTGTACAAATGTCATTCTAACATTTACTACACCGCCCCCAATGCTCTTAATATCTGCCTCAACTGCCACAATATTATACTTGTTCTTTAGCGTATTAAGACCATTTAACACATCAGAAAATAGCATTGAAGGGCTACTGAATACAATACGATTGTTGCTTTGAATATGAATGTTTTTATTTTCAGCTTTGTGGTAAGTGTTTCGAATAATACTTTTGGATTTTGCACTAGAAAGCTTCAGGTAAAACACCTTGTCTTGCAACTTCAACAATGATAAAGAGACAACTTTTTCTCGCTCAAGTTGTGCTGTTAAGGTGTTATTCTTATTGCTCAATGAAACCATGCTCAGTATAAATATCAACAGCAAGGCAACAAGCCCAGACACTAAAATCAGCGCTTTTTGTTTATCAGAAATATCACTCAAATTCATGGCTCTACCTTAAGTATTTGTTTGTCAAATTGTAGTCGTTTAATCTTTGTTTTTGCCTTAATATCTGATTGAATCTTGGCAAGCAGATCATTATCTGATTGTTCTTCAATACTTAATGTGTTGAGTTTTTGCTTAATTTGTGCGTGCAAGTCAACAATACGCCCAACCTCTGGAAATAACTTTTTAAAATAGATTTCATTGGTATTTATCTGCCTGTCAACTCTTTTTGTTAAATTGTAATTATCCAGCATTAATTGAACGGGGGAAAGCACCATTAACAATAGTAAAATAACAACACTTGCTCGCCATTTGTAGAGTTTTTCTTTCCAATTTGAACGCCAATCAACATTTAAAAAGTTAATATTCTGAGTATATTTAACATTTAGTTGTTCGTTCAATATTTGCTCATTATCTGTAAAGAGCTCATCTAGTACCGCTTGGTTTGTTTTTCCGCCCAAAAAATCACCATAACGAAATAACACATCTTGTTCAACTGTGGTGCAATAGACTTTGCCTTTTTCAATCGGTAGCAACATAAAATCAACCACGCATTGCTCAATTTTCAAACCTGTAGTTTCAAGCTTTTTTCGAAGCACATTCATAATGTTTTTGCTGATCACAACCACATCATAATATTGCTCGTCAGCTGCCTTTTGCAGAAAAAAATCCAACGCTTCAATGTCTTCTAATAAAACATCTTCCAACAAAAAAGGAATGGCTTTTTTAGCTTTAGAAAAACTCATTTTTGGCACTTCAATATGGTGTGTTGAGACCAAATGTGAATCAATTGCAATGATATAAGACTTATCAAATGCCAAATTAGCAAACTCAGTAGACTCGTTGTAGTAAATAATAGTGCTGTTCATTAGATGTTTAAATAATTGCAGATTGGGCAATGTTTGTCCTTGTTGAGTTGTACTGTTTTAAAATTTAAATCCAATGCGTCGACTATCATTAATTTACCTATTAGTTGCTCACCTAAATTTAAAATCACTTTGATACTTTGTAGCGCCTGCATAGTACCAAGCATACCTGCAACAGGTGCAAGAATACCATTATCAACGCAGCTCTCATCACTATTACCCGTACTTGGGTATAGACATTGATAGCAGGGCTGGTCTTTTTCATAGCCTTTAAACACTGAGAGTTGCCCCTCAAAACGAATAACAGCAGCCGATACCAAGGGTGTATGCTGTACAACGCAGGCTTGATTGATGTTAAAGCGTGTGTCAAAATTATCCGTGCCATCAAGTACAACATCGCACTTCTTTACCCATTCGTCTATGTTGTCTGTATTTAAATCTGTCAATGTAGTGATTTTAACATTAGGATTAATCGCTAACATCTTAACTTTAGCAGATTTTACTTTATCTTTGCCGATATCATCTGTGTAATGGATCACTTGTCGCTGTAGGTTGGATAATTCTACTTGATCAAAGTCTGCAATAATTAAATGCCCAATACCAGCAGCGGCAAGATACATTGCAGAGGGTGAGCCCAAGCCCCCTATGCCAATTAATAACACAGTTGCGTTTAACAATTTTTGTTGCCCTGCTTCACCAACTTCTGGCAAAAGAATTTGACGAGAATATCTGAGTAAATTTTGATTATCCATAAGTTAAAATTATAGCCTATGAATGCAAAAACAATAATCAAAACACTTGAATCTTTTGCAACCCCTGAACGCAAGAAAATCAACAAGTGGTTTTTTAAAACTGGCAAGGGTCAATATTCAGAGCATGATGCATTTATGGGTGTGCGTATGCCGCAAATTAGACAAGTAGCCAAGCAATGTTTTAAATCACTTGCTTTTAATGAAATTAATAAACTCATTAACCATCCCATTCACGAGGTGCGCCATTGTGGGCTGATTATATTGGTTAATCAATATCAGCTTGACAATCAGGACGCTGTATTTAACTATTACATTGATAATATTCATGCGGTTAATAATTGGGATTTGGTTGATACCACCGCGCCACAGATTGTTGGTAATCATCTATACCAACATCAAGAAAAATTACCACTACTATTTAATTTTCTACATTCACCTGACTTATGGGAGCGGCGTATTGCCATCGTGGCAACTTGGACTTTTATTAAGCGCGGTGAATTTACACCAACACTTAAAATCGCTAAATTATTATTAGGCGACAAACATGACTTAATCCACAAGGCTATTGGCTGGATGCTTAGAGAAATATATAAAAAAGATGCTGACATTTGCAAAACATTTTTACGAAAAAATTACCCGCAACTGCCTAGAACTACTTTAAGATACGCAATTGAGCGTATGCCAAAAAGTGAAAGACTGCATTACTTGAAAAAAGAGTTTTGATGTGCCAACAAAGCATGCGCAGGCACAGGTAAGCCTGACAATGACGAACAAGTCAATTATTCAATATTTAAAATGGAGAAAATGTGATGTTTAAAAAGATAATTAACACTGCACTACAAGGTTTTTTTTGGATTTTACCGATTCTATTAATCATTTTTATTGCAAATTGGTTATTTGAAAAAGCCGAGATATTAACACATATTTTATTTAGTAGAACCAATGCGAATATTGAAGAACACCTTTTTTTATGGACAATTATAGGCATTATTATCATCGTATTAGCCCTATTGATTATTGGTAATATTGCCACCACGCGTCTTGCCTTTGCTTTTGATTTGTTCATTAAAAAAGTGCCATTTTATTCTACAATTAAAGACATTGTCGATATTTTCAATTCCTCAAAAAAAGGTAAAAATGAAGTTTTAGTCGTAGCAATTAAAGGTTTAACACAATCGGGATACAACATTGGACTCATGTATTCCACCAAAGAAAGCATTATTAAAAACCATTACACGGTCACACTCTCAATGAGTCCAATTCCCAATGGTGGCTTTATGTTTGAAGTGCATCAAGATGATATTTTGGTCATAGAAGGGGCAAAATTTAATGACAATCTTAATTATTTGTTATCAATGGGAACAAAAAGTATGACGGAAATCTTAAACCAAGATTCAAATAACAGCTTAATTTCCTTTACCCAATGGAGACAAAAACACGCATCAACCTAGTGCTTACTTTTTTATCTGGCGTCTAAAAGTTAGAAGCCCCACACCTAACATAACCAAACTAATACCTAAAATTTGATACACACCAAATGGCTCAGAAAGTATGAATACTGCCAGTATGATTGTAACGATAGGCCCTAACATTCCCACAATGCTTGTTTGTAAAGGTGATATCCTGTGAATTGCCTCACTAATTAAGAAACTAGGGATAACTGTGCTTACTATCGCTAATAAAAACATCCAAAGCCATGCATTGTGACTAATTGACACCTGAGAGAAATCAAACAATAAAAAATAAAAAAACAACACAAAGGCACTAGAGGCACTCATTGCAATTGCGGTAAATAAAACTGAGCCAATGCTGCTAATAATTTTCTTACTAGATAATACATAAAATGCATAACTTAATGCTGAGAACAATACCAGTATTACACCCGTTCCAATATCATTACTATCATTCAATAAACTTTCTTGGTTAAACATAGTCCACAACCCTAAATAAGTTGTGATTAATACAATAACGATGCGCTTAGTTAATGGCGTGGAAAAGAAAATCGCACCCAAAATCGCAGTAAAAATAGGATAGGTAAACAAAGTCAATCTTTCCAAGCCAGCAGAAATAGTTTCCAGACCTTTTAAATCCAATAAAGATGCCAAAAAATAGCCGATAAAACCCAGTCCAATAATACTGAAGAAGGTTGTTTGGGTCAGCGCCTTAGATTTGTCTTTTTTGCAAAAAATATAACTCAGTATACCAAGGTAAATAGGCAGTGCAATCGCCATACGCAACATCAAAACAACATCACTATTTAACCCTTCAAAATAAGCCAACTTAATAAATATGGACTTTAAGGCAAATAAAAATGTACCCAAAAATGCCAATAACAAGCCTAAAGAGCGTTTTTGTTGAGTGTTATTCATAAGTTTTACGATTATAATAGGCTTTTTTTTACTAAAGACAGACCAATGTTAACAAAACTCGTTAAATTTCTAGAAAACAATTATCCTGATAGCAATATCAATGACTATTTAGACGCTAAATATATACAACTCAGCAATCCACAATTAAAACAAATCTCTGATGCTCTAAATAGTGGTGAATTGAAAATCAAACCCGCATCAAGTTGCACTGCAGAAAAGTTTATTTTTCATTTTGGTAACACCGCTATCTTAGTACAAAAAGATGGCAGTCATTACCAAGGCGAATTTTCCTGGGAAACAGACTTCTTGGCAGTACATTCAACCAGAAACAAAGGCAAAGGGTTTTATTTTATCGCATTTGAATTTGATGATAATTATCAAATAACGCTAAAAAAAACGGATAAACTGTTGGAAGACCAAATCAGAAATGTTGAGCAAGACCAAGAATTACTTGATAAAGCAATGCCTATCTTGAAGGGTTTTATGTCGGCTATAAGTGATTAAACGCCTAACTTTGTTGCTTTCTTAAGTTTCAATCCAGCCTTAAAAGTCGCTACTTTTCTTGCTGAAATTATAACCGGCTCGCCGGTTTTTGGGTTTCTACCTGGGCGAGCTACTTTTTCTCTAATGATAAAATTACCAAAGCCAGATAATTTAACATCTTCACCCTTGGCAAGAGAAGCTTTAATCGCATCAAAAAAGTTGTTTGTCATTGATAATGCTTGATTATGGTTGACGCCCATTTGCTCTACTAATAAATCAGCAATGTCTTTTTTAGTCATTGACATTATCTTAAAATAGCTGAAAACTTATTTTTCATTAAATTTAACACTTCATCAATTCTAGCGCCCACCTCTTTATCGCTTAAAGTTTTTTCCAGTGACTGGTAAGTTAGATTAAGTGCAATACTCTTTTTACCGGATTCAATATTCTCACCCATATAAACATCAAACAAACGCACACCCACAAAATCAGATTGCTGCAGTGCTTTAATACCATCTGTTAATTCAGCGACAGGGGTTGTTTTATTTAACACCAAGGCAATATCACGCTGAACTTCTTGATACTGAGAGAAGGCTTCGTATTTAGCGACGCTTCCTGACAAAACAGCACTTAGACTGATTTCAAACAAATAACATTTAGGTAGTGATAATTCTTTAGCCACATTCGGTGCCAATGCACCAATCCAGCCTACTTGCTCTCCATTAAGCTCTATCCTGGCAGTTTGTCCTTTTTGCAAGGTTGGGTGTTCGTCTTCTGTAAAGGTAACAGCGAGTGCTGTTAATTCAAGCAATGACTCCAAGTCGGCCTTTGCGTCAAAGAAATCTAATGGTACTGTCTTACTTGCCCATTGTGCATTAAAACGACTACCAGAAACAATGCCTGCTAATTTATTTGACTGCTTGTTTGCTTCAACACCGTCAAAGCACAATCCAATTTCAAAGAATCTTGCATTACTGTGTCCGCGTCTTTGATTTGATTCAACGCTTTGCAGCAATCCTGACATAAGCGATGAACGCATCACCGACATATCTGCTGAAATTGGATTGGACAACACAATCTTATTGACGTTAGCATCAACCAAGTTGTGGTATTTTTCTGAGATAAAACTATAAGTAATGACTTCTTGATAGCCACGCGCCACCAAGGATTGCATAATATCGTACTTATCAATCTGAGCTTCTGGCACAACATTGATATTCGCATCAAGTGATAACTTCTGCACAGGCAGTTTGTCATAACCGTATAATCTTGCTAATTCTTCAATTAAATCTGCTGGAAGTCGAATATCAAATCTAAAACTTGGCGGGATAATCGTCCAAGAATCTTTAGTCTTGGCACTGATTTCAAAATCTAGGCTGGTGAATTTTTCTTCAATCCATTTGGCGTCTAATTCAAAACCTAACACCTTGTGAATCTTATCTTGCGTAATGGTAATCGGCGCTAATACTGGCAAAGATGCCTCGTCAATACAGGTATTTATGTCACTTGCTTGACCGCCACAAATTTCAACAATCAATTGTGTGGCTCGATCCATTGCTAGCTCAGTAATAGCAAAATCCACGCCGCGCTCAAAACGCAATGACGATTCAGTGTGCAAACCATAATTTCTCGCCTTTCCTGCAATAGATACGGGCTCAAAAAATGCACTTTCTAATAAAATATCTGTGCTATTGGGTTGAGTGGCACTGTCCATACCGCCCATGACACCCGCAATCGCAAGCACTGATTTATCATCAACAATCACCAAAGTGTCTTCTTTTAGTTCAGCCGTGGTTTCATTTAGTAGTTCAACTTTTTCGCCTGATTTTGCATTTCTAACTTCAACACTGCCGTTGATTTTTTTCCTATCAAAGGCGTGCATTGGCTGACCTAACTCCAATAAAACAAAGTTAGTAATATCAACCACTGGCGAATGGGTTGCCTGACCAGAACGCATGAGTTTATCAGCTATCCATCGCGGCGTTTTAACCGTATTATCAATACCTGAAATACTTCTAGTTAAATACTTAGGACAAGCAGTTGTGTTGCTAATACGAGACTTGACACTTGATGTGCCTTGCACTGAAACGCTAATACTAGGCATCTCAAATGGTAAGCCATAATTAGCACTGACTTCGCGCGCCACACCTAATACCGAGAAGCAATCACCACGATTAGGTGTAATGTCTAACTCAATGATATTGTCATCTAAATCTAAGTATTGCCTAATATTTTTACCAATGGGTGCATCAGCATCCAACTCACTAACACCCTCTGAATCTTCTGCCATACCCAATTCAGATTCTGAACAAATCATACCGAATGACTCAATACCGCGAAGTTTGGCTTTTTTGATTTTTAATCCATTTGGCAACACAGCACCAACGGTAGCAACAATCACTTTTAAGCCAGTGCGAATATTGCTTGCACCACAAATAATTTGTAGCTTGTTATTCTCGCCAACATCTACCTGACACAGATTCAATTTATCAGCATCAGGATGTTTCTCACAAGACACCACATAACCCACCACCACATTTTCAAAATAAGGTGCAACTGGCGCAATACCATCGACCTCCAAACCAGCCATTGTTAATTGCTCCGCCAGCACTTCATCACTAACAGTTGGATTAATCCATTCGCGCAACCATGTTGTTGAAATATTCATCTACTAACCACCCTATTTGAACTGTCGTAAAAAACGAATATCATTTTCAAAGAATAAGCGTAAATCGCTCACTCCATAACGCAACATCGCCAAACGCTCGACACCCATACCAAAAGCCAATCCAGTGTAGTGTTCGCTATCAATCTTTACTGAGTTTAAAACATTTGGATGAACAACCCCACAGCCTAACACTTCTAACCAGCCTGTTTTTTTACAAACTCGACAACCTTCACCCCCACAAATAACGCATTCAATGTCCGCTTCTGCAGATGGCTCAGTGAAGGGAAAATAGGAAGGACGAAAGCGCACTTTTAAATCTTGTTTTTCAAAAAATCCGCGCAGAAAATCAATCAACAAACCTTTAAGTTGTGCAAAATTTGCGTCTGTATCAACAATCAAACCTTCCACCTGATGAAACATTGGCGTATGAGTAATATCTGAATCACAACGATATACCTTACCCGGTGCAATAATACGCAGGGGTGGTTTTTGATTTTCCATTGTGCGAATTTGCACTGGTGAAGTGTGCGTTCTTAGCACTGAGCCTTCATCAAAATAAAAAGTATCATGCATGGCGCGCGCTGGATGATGCTCAGGAATATTAAGTGCGGTAAAGTTATGAAAATCATCCTCAATCTCAGGCCCAGTCTCTACTTCAAAACCATTTTTCACAAATAAAGATTGAATCCGCTTAAGTGTCATGGTAACCGGATGAAGTCCACCCATCTCAACATGACGACCTGGCAGAGAGACATCTATTTTTTCATTCAATAGACGCTTTTCTAACTCAATTGTTTCTAAGTTGTTTTTGCGCTGGGTGAGTAAATCTTGCACAACGCCTTTGGCTTGGTTAATCACCCCACCCATTTTAGGACGCTCCTGTGCACTCAACTGCCCAAGCCCCTTAAGAAGAGCCGTCAGTTCACCTTTCTTACCTAAAAGTGCAACCCTTAAATCTTCAAGTTCGCCTAAACTTTGTGCTTTTTCAATGGAGCCTTTTGCTCTGCTGAGAATATCGTTTATCACTGTGAATCAACTATTTGCGTGTTAAACGCGTTGTGCCATGACTATGAAGTATGTACACCTGATCACCAACTCTCAATCCTTGCTTAGATTTTTGCACAAAAGCTTTGATTGCACCACTACTTAATTTAATTAAAAATTCAAACCCTGTGTCAGCCGTAGAATTTTCTTCAATTGCCTTGCCTGCCATTGCACCCAGCAAACCACCAATAACAGCACCTGCAACTCTGTCGCTATCGTCACTACCAACTGCACTAGCGCCAGCTACAGCACCTAACGCCGTACCAATACCCGAACCCATGCCTTTAGAGCCTGATAATCGAACTTGCTTAATAGCAATAATATTGCCTTCTAATACGCTAGATAATTGACCCGTTTCAGTAGAAGAATAAGTGTTTGCACCCCTTTCATCTTGCGTAAAACGATTTGTTGAAGATTGACAAGATGTCAAAAATACAACCAATATCATTAAAATAATCTTGTGCTTCATACGCACACCCCCTTTTTTTTATTATTTAAAACTCTATTCTAACATGGCTGCTTTCGCTTGGTTAGCAATTTTTGCAAATGCCGCCTTATCAAAAATCGCAATATCTGATAAAACTTTACGGTCAATTTCTATACCTGCTTTGTTCATACCATCAATCATTCTTGAATAACTCAATCCATTATTACGCGCTTCAGCGTTAATACGCACAATCCAAAGTCGACGAAATTGACGGCGTCTTTGACGACGGTCACGGTAGGCGTATTGTCCTGCCTTGATAACTGCTTGTTTAGCAACACGATAGACTTTTGACCTTGCGCCATAGTAACCTTTAGCTTTCTTTAAAATTTTCTTATGTTTTGCGTGTGCTTGCACACCCCTTGATACTCTTGCCATTTTTTATACTCCTATTAATTAACTTTGAACTATTTTAGTGTTTACCGTATAGTATTAACTATAGGGTAACATTTTACGAACCATTGGTACATCAGCCTTCTCGACTGTGTCCGGTGCACGCAAACTGCGTTTTCTAGAAGTACTCTTTTTGGTCAAGATGTGACGCAGGTGAGAGTGTTTACACTTATAACCGCCACTGGCAGTCTTTTTGAAGCGCTTTGCAGCGCCTCTATTGGTTTTTAACTTTGGCATAATTTTCTCCTTGTCCTTTGGACATATTTGTTATTCATACAAATAACGTTATTAAAAATAAAGAAATAACAAAATTAGATTAAATCTAGTTTTTTTACTTCTTTAAAAAGTGATGAAACTAAGATTAGACAGAGTATTTAACCATAAGGTTAAATAAAACACTCTAATCTAAACTCATCACTTCTTTTTCGATTTGGGTGCCAGCATCATGCCTAGCTGACGACCCTCCATCTTTGCTTTTTGTTCTACATTAGCAAATTCTTCTGTATCTTTTTCAATTCTATCTAACATAACCATACCCAGTTCTCTGTGTTGCATTTCGCGTCCACGAAACCAAATACTCACTTTAACCTTGTCACCATTATCTAAAAACTTAACCAAATTTCTAAATTTAATTTGGTAATCGCCTTCTTCTGTACCAGGGCGGTATTTAATAGTTTTAACCGTAGTTTTCTTTTGTTTCTTCTTTTGGTCGCTCAGCTGCTTCTTTTGCGCATACTGATATTTACCAAAATCCATCACCTTGCAAACAGGTGGCTCAGCATTTGGTGATACTTCGACTAAATCTAATCCAGCATCTCCTGCTATTTTTAACGCTTCTGCTATACTTAATACACCAGCTTGCCCACCTTTGCTATCAATCGTGCGCACCTGAGGTGCTTTAATGTATTGATTGATGCGTATTCTATTTGGTTTTTTAATAATTACTCCTGATTGATTAAATCTACAAACGCATCAATTGACATAGACCCAAGGTCTTCGCCACCGCGTCTGCGCACTGAAACTTGTTTATTTTCCATTTCCCTGTCACCTATCACTAACAAATATGGGAAGCGCTGCATAGAATGTTCCCGTATTTTAAAGCCTATCTTCTCATTTCGCAAGTCCGAAATCACTCTAATGCCTTGTTTTTTTAATTTTTTCTCAATATCAGTCACAAAATCAGCTTGTTTTTCAGAAATATTTAAAATAACCGCTTGGATTGGTGCAAGCCACGATGGGAACGCACCTTCGTAATGTTCGATCAAAATACCAATAAATCTCTCTAAAGAACCGACAATAGCACGGTGCAACATAACAGGGGTTTGTTTAGAGCCATCTTCAGCGATAAATTGTGCATCCAAACGCTGCGGCATGGAAAAATCCACTTGCAATGTGCCACATTGCCATTCACGCTCTAAACAATCTTTTAAAACAAATTCAATCTTAGGCCCATAAAACGCACCCTCGCCTTCTTGCAACTCCCAAACTATGCCTTTGGCATCTAGTGCTTGTGCCAATGCTGCTTCTGCACGGTCCCACACTTCATCTGAGCCAACCCGCTTTTCGGGGCGGGTAGAAAGTTTAATGTCTACATTTTCAAAGCCAAAATGCTTATAAACTCTAAAAGTTAAGTCAATAAATGCTGACACTTCTGATTGAATTTGCGCACTACTGCAAAAAATATGCCCATCATCCTGCACAAAATTACGCACTCGCATAATACCGTGCAGAGTACCTGAGGGCTCATTACGATGGCAAGAGCCAAACTCTGCCAAACGCAGTGGCAAATCACGATAAGACTTCAAGCCTTGATTATAAATCTGAATATGCGCAGGGCAATTCATGGGTTTTACTGCATAATCACGATTCTCACTTGATGTGGTAAACATCGCATCACCAAATTTATCCCAATGTCCTGATTTTTCCCAAAGACTTTTGTCAATCAATTGTGGTGTATGTACTTCTTTATAACCGTTACTTCTAAATACCGAGCGCATATATTGTTCAACGATTTGATATAGGGTCCAACCCTTCTCATGCCAAAATACCATACCTGGCGCTTCTTCTTGCATATGAAACAAATCTTGTGTTTTGCCGATCTTACGATGGTCACGCTTTTCAGCTTCCTCCAGGCGGTGTAAATAGCCTTCCAGTTCTTCTTTATTGCGCCATGCCGTACCATACACGCGTTGTAGCATTTCATTATCGCTGTTTCCTCGCCAATAAGCACCTGCCAATTTCATCAATTTAAAAGCTTTAAGTTTGGCGGTTGAAGGCACATGTGGTCCGCGACATAAATCAACAAAATCCCCCTGTTGATAAAGCGATAAAGTTTGCTCAGCAGGAATAGAGGCAATAATTTCTGCCTTGTAATGCTCGCCCTTATCTGTGAAAAATTGAACCGCATCATCGCGTGACATTTCACTACGCTCAATCTTGAGATTTTGCTTGACCAGCTTATTCATATTTTTTTCGATTTTGGCTAAATCACCTTCTGAAAAACCGTCTTTATAGGCAAAATCATAGAAAAAACCGTTGTCAATTACCGGTCCAATAGTCACTTGTGCGTCAGGATAAAGCATCTGCGTCGCCTGTGCCAACAAATGTGCACTAGAATGGCGAATCACCTCAAGTCCTGCTTCGTCCTTATCGGTGATAATAGACAAGGTGCTGTTGGCTTCAATCACAAATGATGCGTCCACCAACTCGCCATTTACTTTACCAGCAAGGGTTGCCTTAGCCAAACCTGAGCCAATTGACTTAGCAACCTCAAAAACACTAATGGCTTGGTCAAAGGATTTTTCGCTACCATCTGGCAGGGTAATAATAGGCATGAACAAACTTTAAAAAATAAAAGGAAGTATTTTACCTTATTTACCAACGCTTAAAACAGGGAGTAATGCACTCTTTCAGTATGGGTGTCAATAAATCAAAGTGTCACGCTATGCTTAATCCCTAATGCAACGAACACTAAAGCCGAGGGCACGAGAGTTGCTGTTGTTGCTGTTGAAGTCTGCAATGCTTACGGTGATGTTCAAACCGCGACCATTCACCCCATTAGCAGAACGACTCCACAAGTAGGCGCTAGAGCGAACAGAGCTAACCGAGCCATTCTCGCGATCACGGTAGCCAGCAACTGGGATTCTCAAGAAGCTGGAGAAGGCGCTGGCATTACCAGTAATATTAGCACTGATAGTATCTGCCGCTAGTTCTGCCTCAGTTGGCACACTAAAGCCAGCTGGGCAGATGTCATTGGCTCCACCATTTGCCCAAGCGTCTATACGGCTTGCACCACTACTATCTATGCTTGTCCAATCCCAAGGTGATTTACTATTAATAAACATGCTTGTTGCTGGAGTGATGGTAGTTGCCAATATTGCTTTGTTGCCTGAAGTTCTAGATTCATGACCATCTTTTGCTCGTCCCCATTGGTACAAATCACCATAACAAGCCTCATCTGTAGACGAGGTGCAAACTTGACGGGCGCCTAAGTTTCTATCAAGCCAGACTTTACCAGTATCAGGTGAGGTGACCAGTGCATAAGTTAACCCATTAAACAAACCGCCTGTAAATACTGCTTCTGTTTCGATTATTTTATTTGTACGCTCTACCCAAGCAAGTGCGCCTAAGTCCATTTTATGGCTGTCTTTAAAGGCTTTGCTGGCAATCGAAAAATTGGTGAATTTTTGTTTATTGCCTAGTGGCAGTTTTACCGTGAGTTTGCCGTAACTTGTAGCATTGATGGTGTTGTTGTTTTCTTGACCGAACTCAAAGCTCACTGAAGGCGTGAGCTCAATATCCACGCCCAAAATATTACCCCTAATGTTTGAACCTGTTTTAGCGTCCCAGTAATAATAAGTGCCTTTGATTTTTGCCCAAGGTAGATAAGGGACTTGACCGCTGAGCTTGACATCATAACCCGATAAGGCTCTTTTCTGTGAGCCGTTGACTAATTTTTTGTCTGAAAATATATGGTATTTATTGATATTGGCACTAAAGTTAGCACGCTGGTATTCCAAACCAAGGCTTAGGCGTTTGTGACTGGACTTGGTCTGGTAGTCAGTAAAAACATTAATACCGGCAATTGCCATGTCGTCCTCTACCAATAGACGATGACCAATACCTAAGTTAATCGTAGCACGACGACCGTTGCCGCTATCGCCAGAAGCGATGCCTGCTTGGATAAAAGTTAACTCTTTGCTGTTGGCATTAAGCTCAGAGAGCGGCTGAATAGTTTTAAGACTGTAATTCAGTTTTTTTGTACTAATCCCACCAATACTCACCTCACTACGACCCGCACCAAATGCATTTAAAAATTCGTTGACTGAATTATTAAGCAAACCTTCGGTTTTGTTAACGGCTTGGTTTTTAATGCTTGTGGTCACTTTATTACCCAGTTGGTCGGTATTGTCTGAGTTGGTAGAGCCTAGGGCGGTGCGAGTTGCACCTGCGACTTCTTTGAGTATAGTCGTGGCTTGGTTGTCTTTTTTGGGGGTAGGTTGTGGGTTGTTTTGTTGGTAAGGCTTGCTAAGATCTAAGTAGGCTTCTTTGTTAAATTGCTGGGAATCATCAACAGAAAAAGCATTAAAAGAAAATGTGATTAAAAGGCTAAGCGCAAGAAAATGCTTAAATTGATTGAACACACTAGAAAGCGTGTTTTTAAAAAAGTGATTTAATTGGAATTTTACTGTGTTTTTCATGATTAAAGTCGCCCCCCGGCATTAAAAAAATTTACCCCCAGGTTTTTTGTATTATATCATAACCTTCCTCTTATGCAAGTTTTGTTGAGTACCCCCAATCCAAAAATAAAAACCAAAAAAACGCACAAATCCCAACTGGGATAATGATTTCAACAAAAAAACAGTTTCACCTATTAGGTGAAAACCAAAGACAACCAAGCCCCTCATTAACCAACCAAACTTTATGCATTCATGAACATTATAAATTATAAACTTGATACAACTAACGAACTTTTAACTTCTCGCATTGGACTTATTACACCAGCACACACTATTCAAGTATTGGATTTATCAAAAACAATAGATCAACACTTCCCCGCATTGGGTAGTAATTGTGCCCTTAAAGCCTCAACCTTCATTAATACCTTGGTACTAAGTCAACATGAGGGTGGTGAATGCCTAGACGATGTTGTTCATATTGCCAAAGACAAGGCTTTGCGTCTTGTCACCAATCAACAAGTACCAACCCCACAAGCCATCGGCACTTGGCTTAGACGCTTGGGTAAAGACAACCAAGGTATTAAAGCCCTGCGAAAGGCAAATAAAACGCTCCTTAAAGCCACACTCAATAACTGTAAAAATATCACTCTTGATATTGATACCAGTGAAGTCATTGCCAATAAAGCAGATGCCCAGTGGACTTATAAAGGCAATAAGAGCTATATGCCAATGGTGGGGCATATAGCCCAAACAGGACAAATTGTTGCCACAGACTTTAGAGCAGGCAATGTTTCGCCAAATACCGACAATCTTGGCTTTATCAAAACCTGTCAAGATGCACTACCTAAAGGCACCAACATCAAAAAACTTAGAATAGACGCAGCAGGCTATCAAGCGAGTATTATTGATTATTGCTTTGAGAATGACATTGAATTTAGTATCAGAGCAAAGATGTGCCAATCTCTTAAAGATATTCTTGTAGATAAAGATAACCAATGGCAACCTTTGGTTGATAAAAAAGGCAAAGCCATTGATGGGCAAGCCACTTTTAGAATGCGCCACTTTATGGGTGATGAAGGTAAAGTCTTTGATTTAATCGTGCAAAGAAGCGTTGTCAATGGTATTCGATAATTTATCAGAACAACAAGTCAACAAGGCTGTCGCCTTGTCGAATAACCGACCAAGAAAGAATCTAGACTATCAAACACCGCTTGAGGTGTTTGAATCAGGTATTATTCAACAACAGAAAGTTGCACTTAAAACTTGAATTTAGGTGATTAAAGTTACCCCCAGCGTTAAAACATTTAAAAAAATTTGCCCCCAGCAAATTTTGCCCCCCCGGCAAAATTTGCCCCCCAGCAAAATTTGCTCTTAGCAAAATTTGCTCCCCCGGCATTAAAAAATTTGCCCCCCGGCATTAAAAAATTTAAAAAATTTGCCCCCCAGCGTTAAAAAAAATTTTTGGAATTATATCATCGCCTTCATTCTGTGTAAGTTTTTTTTAAACTATTTTGACTATCTCTAACAACTCTAATAAGGTTTCATTTGAATTTAAGAAGGGTAAGAATTTTATTATGTGTTTCTATTTTATTGAGACCTTTGCATAAATAGGGATGATTAGCAAAATCCAATTTTTGCCGAATTGGTGATTTTATGAAATATAGTCATAGCCAAAGCTATGGCTGTGTTTCATAAAATTGTCAAGTTGGTGAAAAATGGCGTTTTGATGATTATTCATATTTATGCAGAGGTCTCTATTTAATTTGCTCAACCATTAATTGCAAGTTAGTTTTTCCTTGCCACTCATTAATGGATAACTTGTAAGCAATTTGTACTGTTGTTTTATCAATGGGTGCTTGAAAAAATGCAATCCCGTCATATACTGTATTATCGCCAACAAGTTTAAGGCTGCATTTAAGGTGTTTTTCACCGACAATTCTTTGACTGACTATCTCAAAGTCCCCCTGAAAAATCGGTGCCTCAAATCCTTGCCCCCATGGCCCGCTATCTGCCACTCGTTGTGCATTGTTTAAAGTTATGTCAAATGCTTCTAATCGCCCATCAGTTAAAAGTTCTGCCTTGGGAAGTTCGTTATTCAAATACACTTGAATAAAATCATTAAATACCTTTTTAAATACTGCAAAATTCTCTTTTTTAATGCTTAGCCCTGCCGCCATTGCATGTCCGCCGAATTTTAAAATCAAATTAGGGTTTTTTCTATCTATCAAATCTAACAAATCTTTAATATGCACATCAGCAATAGAACGAATAGAGCCTTTTATAAATTCTTCGCCTGATTGTGCAAATACTGCCACTGGGCAATGATAATTTTCTTTGAGTTTGCCAGCAACAATCCCAACAATACCCTCGTGCCAAGAGGCATCGAATAAACTCAGTGCAAATTTATCAGTTTCAACACTTTGTGTGTCAATAATAGCTTGTGCTTGTTCTTGCATAAGCGCCTGCTGCTCTTTACGGGCTTGGTTAAATTGCTCTAACTCTGCTGCATAACGCCTGGCATCATTGATATCATCTGTTAGCAAACATTTAATACCACGAGAAATATCGCTCAAGCGCCCTGCTGCATTAAGTCTTGGACCTACGGCAAAACCCAAGTCACTAGCCTGCAAGGTTTGTGCTTTTCTATTTGCGATTTCCAACAACGCTAAGATACCTGGCGAACACTGTTTGGCACGAATACGCTTAAGCCCTTGGTCAATCAAAATTCTATTATTTTGGTCAAGTTTAACCACATCTGCTACCGTACCAAGTGCCACCAGATCTAATACTGTGCGCAAATCTGGCAATACAATATTGTGCTTAGTAAAATAATCACGCTTACTAAGATGTGTTTTAAGTGCTGACATCAAATAAAAACACACACCAACCCCCGCAAGATTTTTACTTGCAAATTCACACTCTTTAAGATTGGGATTGATGATCGCATCTGCTTCGGGCAAAGTCTCACTAGGCAGGTGGTGATCAGTAATAATCACATTAATAGCGGATGCTTTTGCCAATGCCACCCCATCGAAACTTGAGATGCCATTATCAACCGTAATTATTAAATCAGGTTGTTTCTCTTGAATTGCCAATCCAACAATTTCTGGACTCAAACCATAGCCATGCTCAAAACGATTAGGCACTAAAAAATCCACATATTTAGCACCCATCAATCGTAGTGACTTAACTGCCACAACCGATGCGGTAGCGCCATCACAATCAAAATCACCCACGATTAAAATACGCTTATCACTCAATAAGGCTTTTTCAAGCAAATCAAATGCAATGTCCAATTGTCCAAAGTTAGGCCTTAGTAAATTATCTAGACCCAAAGATAACTGCGCTTCTGAAACACCTCTAGCAGCATAAATATTTTTTAAGAAAGTGGGGATGTCATCTGAGTAAGATGCAAACAAATCTTGGTCTATTTTTCTAATCAACATATTAGACCTGTTATTCTATTGGCACTTTCTGGCGCCATATTAAGCCCATTACGAAAATGCCCTGTATTGATATACAGGTGCTCTAACTGCGCGTGTTTGCCAACCATCACATCTGCTTTACTGGCGGGTCGAAAGCCCGCCCAGTGATGCTCAATCTTAGCCCCTTTTAACTGTGCAAGCCGCTCAGTAGCAAAGGCAAGTAATGCATCACCCACCTGCTTATCAGTGCTTCTATCAAAACCCACATCTTCCATGGTAGAGCCAATCAAAAGCTGCCCATCTTTTCTAGGAATGATATAGTGACCTTGGTCAAGCACAATGTGCTCTAACGCATTTATCTCAGCCTTAACGACAATCATTTGTCCTTTGATAGGAAATATTTTGCTATCATTATCCAACAAAGATGAGCTCCAAGCACCACCACAGACAATTGTATTGTTCGCATAATAATCTTTGTTTTTAGTCTTAGCGCCAAGTGCAATATTGTCTTTAATGATTAAATCATCAACTTTGGTGTGTTCAACAATCTCAACGCCACGCTTAAGAATATCCACTTTAAGTGCGCTTAATAATCTTGGATTGCGTACTTGTGCAATATTTTTAAATAAGGCACCTTGAGAATGTGTACTGGTAGTAACCTTGTATTTGTCTATCCATGCTTGTGCTTTGAGTGTGTCGTATTCATCCATCATTAACAAGCCTGATTGGATATATTCAGGGTCAATACCCGTATCCTCAAACAAGGTGGCGCATAAATCACCGTACACCGCTTGAGAGGCAATGCTGATTTCATTCACCAAATCACTATAGCGCCAAGGATACAGCGGACTGATAATACCCCCACCTGCCCAAGAAGATTCTTTCCCGCATTCACGCTGGTCTAGCAAAGTTACACGAGCACCTGCCATTGATAGCGTTCTTGCGCTCATCATGCCAATTGCGCCACCGCCAATGATTAAACAATCGCTCATTTTTTCCAATCCACTATTAGCAACAATGCCACACCAACAGTAATAAAAATATCGGCAAAGTTGAAAATTGGCCAATAAAAACTTTGGTAATGAAAATCAATAAAATCAACCACAAAGCCATTTGCAATTCTGTCAATCAGATTACCAATAGCGCCCGATAAAATCAGCGTTAAACTGACAAGCTTAAACTTTCGCTTTAAAGGTGTTTTAAACATCCAAATGATAATTGCGATACTCGCAACAACAGAAACACTTGATAAAAAATAACGCTGCCAACCATCACCATTAGCCCAAAGACTAAATGCTGCCCCATAATTATGTGCAAAAGTTAAAGAAAAGAATGCATTAATATCAACTGAATTGCCAACACCACCTAAAGTCTCATAAGCCAGCCATTTGCTCATTTGGTCAAGTACGATCAAAATTAATGCCCATAAAAAATAAGATTTAATTTTCATAATTTACTCGGATTATATTTAATAATGACAATGATGGGGATGACAAAACTTGAAACCACGACCACCCACAACAAATCACCCAATTGTGAGTAATCTTGTGCAACAGTAACTACGCCATCGCTCACCACCTCACGACTGACAACAAAGATTTTGTTTAAATACTTAGTTAACAAACCACCCGCAGATAAGGCAATATTCATCAGCGATGCCATCAAGGCAAACCAAGTGCCTTTTTTACCTTCAGGGGCGTAAATTGCCACCAAAGTTAACATTAACACTTGAGCAATATAATCAAACGGCGAAGCCAATGCAGTATCTACTAATACCACCGTTCTGGCTTCAACACCCAATAATGTGTGTACATCATAATACATTGCTACAATCGGCAGAGACAATAAAGTGCCCATAATAGTTAAAAATATCAAGACTTCACCAATATTGCGCTTAACAATAAATTTAGCACTCAACCACATCCCTGCCAAAGCTATCGCACCACCAATCGCTGACAACTTAGCAAAGAACGATTCATCAAAGCCAAGCACATCAATTTGCCACCATTGTAAAGATGCGCCGACTGAGGGCATCGCGCGATAGACAAAAATAATAATCATTGCCATTTTAATATGGCGAATCGCATCTTCACCTAAATCGCCAATCAAATCATTAAGTAAAATCAATACAATGCTAAGTGAGATAACAAATACAATCTCTTGTGCATAAGGCACTTGCGCATAACCCATAATCACAACAAACAATGCAAAAGCCAAGCCACCAAACAACACATGTTTATTGAGCTTAGATATTGGCACAGGGTTAAGGCGTACCAAGCTCACCCCAAGAATTGACAACAAAGGTATAAATAACGCAATCATAAAGACTACTTCACGCTCATCTTTAAAAACATCTGCCAGCTCACCACCAATCCAACCCGTGATAAAAATCGCAAAACCTAATGACAAACGCGCCAATACTTGAATACTTGCTAATTCTTGATGGATTTCTTCTTTAGACTGGCTCTTATCTATCACCTCAGTACTCATTGTATCTGCCACCACATCCTGCATCACAAAACCAACAACAGCAATCACGCTGGCAAAAATATAAACACTCTTTTTAGAAAACTCCGCAACAATTGAATGCTCACCCACCACCGCAATCATCATTAAAGAACTCATGGTGATGAGCAGTGCACCAATGTAGACATAAGATTTACGGTTGGATCCAAAAATCAGCACACTATCAACCAATGAGCCGAAAATCATTTTCACCGTCCATGGCACCGTCAGCCATATGCCCAACTCTGCCAAATCTGCTGCACTCATATCCAGTGTCTCTTTCACCCAAAAATTCAAAGCAATAGCGGTAAAAACACTACTGCCGTAGGCAAAATACACCAACAAGAGTGGCACATAGCGCAAACGCAGTGCTCTAATCGGTGTTAGTAAAACACTCAGCACTACGGCCAAGGCTTTTGTTGGTGAAAGTGAAATATTTAACATAGCAGTTATTTAAATGAATTTTCCTATTATAATTTGTCTATTTTAATATAGTGAGAATATTATGGGATTTTTAGATGGAAAAAAAGCGTTGGTGGTTGGTGTTGCCTCTAATCGCTCAATTGCATGGGGTATTGCCGAGGCCATGGCAAAACAAGGTTGTGAAATTGCACTCACCTATCAAAATGAAAAGCTTAAAAAGCGGGTTGATAAATGTGGCGTGGTTTGCAATTCAAGTATTGTAATGGAATGTGATGTGGCTAGTGATAAAGGTATTGAACAAACCTTTAAAGAATTAAAAAGTCATTGGGATGACTTTGACATTTTAGTGCACTCAGTGGCTTTTGCACCGCGTGAAGCGCTAGATGGCAACTATATTGATGTCACTACCCGTGAAAACTTTGCCACTGCCCATGACATCAGCTCTTATAGTTTTACTGCACTGGCAAAAGGCGCACAATCCATGCTCAATGAAAACGCTGCACTATTAACGGTCAGTTACTTGGGCGCCATTCGCGCCATTCCTAACTACAATATAATGGGTGTTGCTAAGGCTTCACTTGAGGCAAATGTACGCTATATGGCAGCAGCAATGGGCCCTGAAAAAGGCATTCGTGTGAATGCGGTATCAGCAGGTCCTATCAAGACTTTAGCGGCGTCTGGCATTAAAAACTTTGGTAAGTTACTGGATCATGCAGCCGACTCATCAGCACTTAAACGCAATGTAACCATTGAAGAAGTGGGTAATGCCGCTGCGTTCTTATGTTCAGATCTAGCCTCAGGTATTACCGGTGAAATTACCTACATCGACTCAGGATATAACTTTTACGACAAAGGTCCTGATTGATCGTTTAAAACCAAAAAAAAAGCCCCGCATTGCGGGGCTTTTTTTTGTTTATACCCTTATCTGCAACTGCTCCTTATAAGGCTCAAGGTATCAGCCCGTTTTTTATAATCGTTCTGAGAATATTTTGATATCAGTATTTTCATGTAGTGTTTCCAGAATGCTATTAAAAAACGCCTCAGACTCAAAACCAAGTATCATCCTCGATAATGCACTATTTGATGCACTATCTGATGTTTTATCAGGTGTTTTGATTGCTGATAATTTCAACACAATTGATTGTTGTGCATTCAAACTTTGTGCATCATAAATCACACCATCGTTTGGCTTTGGCATGGAAAATACGAGCTTAATAATCCCAGTATTTTCTTTCCTTGAGGATCTTTTGACCCAACCAACCTCTTTCCATGTAAGTTGATATTTGTCCATTAATTTTTTAACGGTACTTGCATCACCCTCATTCAGTAAAGCGGTGATTTTATTAGCAATATTATCAATAAAAGTCTTTGCTAATAATCCAGATAAATGCTTATCAATCTCAACTTTAACCTCGTCAAATGTCTTTTCTCTTTGAGGAATTTTTTCATTAATCCTTAACACCATAAACTTATCTTCAGACAATTCAATCAACTTAGAGCTCTCGCCTTTGCTCAAGACTTCATCACTATAAGCTGCGGCTACAAACTTAGCATCATATTCTTTTGTATCTTGAGTAAAAAACTCAGAAGTTTTAAGTTCTAAAGCCATTTGACTGGCCGTTTCTTTCAAGCCTACCTCGTAGGATAAAGTACTTAATTGCTCTGTGAGTTTGTAAATAGATTTCTGCACTTCACGCTCAGTGTAAAGCTCGGTTAATTCACTGCGTAGCGCCTCAAAAGGTTTAACTTCTTTTGCTTTAATCTTATTTAACTTAATAACATGGTAGCCAAAATCAGTTTTAACTGGGCTACTGACTTCACCCTCTTTCATGGCAAATACCTTAGCCTCAAACTCAGGCACCATCGCACCCATAGCAAAAAACCCTAAATCACCGCCCTTGTCTTTTGAGCCTGTATCTTGAGAGTGTTTAGCGGCCAATTCAGCAAAAGACTCACCTGCTTTTAACTGTGCGATAATTGTCTTTGCTAATTTTTCAGTCTTAACCAAAATATGCTGGGCTTTGCGTTCTTCTTCTGTGCTAAAACGCGCCTGTTCCTCTTCATAAAGACCAGTCAACTCTTCATCATTCACTTTAATGCTTTTGGCAATTTCTTTAGTTGACAACTCAATAAAATCAACTTTTACTTTTTGTGGCTCAAGAAAAGCTTGTTTGTTTTCATCGAAAAACTCCCTAACACTCTCAGGGTTAACTTTCACTTCATCGATATAATTCTTTGTATTAAGCCTAATATAGCTAAACTTACGCTGTTGGTTATTCAACGACTGCATACGCTTTAGTGCTGATGGTGTCACAAACGCAGAGTCTAAAATATTGAACCTGATTTGATTTTGCATCAATGCATCTGTTTTCATGCGTTCATATTCAACATCTTCAAGTCCATTCATTTTAAGCAGCGCTTTGTACTTTCCTACAGAAAACTTACCCTCTTCTTTAAATGCATTGTTTGATTGAATAGACATCTGTAATTCACGCTGTGTTGTTGCATAACCTGAATCCTCTGCCAATTGCGTTAACACGCGTCTATCAACCATTAACTGAATCGTTGAAAGTTTTGCTTGATGGTCGGTTTCAGCGGTGTAGTTTTTACCCAACTCTCGCTGTAGGCGTCCTTTAGTACGATTAAATTCTTTTAAATATACCTCTTTAGAGATCTCATCACTGCCAACATTCGCCACCACAATATTTATATTGCCTTCAAAATATTTACTGATGCCAAACAAAGCAAACGGAATTGCAATTAGAGCAATGATTAAATAAGCAACCCAACCTTTAGTTTTGTCTTTAATAGAACTTAGCATAGTATGATTTTATAAAAATTTAAAACAGTGAATTATAATTAATTTTTACCCTTAAATAAAGTAATTATTAATACTAAAGCCACACCCACAATAATTGACACAATAACTGGCGTGGCAAAATATTCAACAAACATTGATAAAAGCACTGGTAGACCTTGACTTAGCTCAGTTAACCAATGTAGATACACAATATTATGAATGATGATACCGCCGCCCACCATAAGCATTGCAATTACACCAATCCAACCTAATGATTTTAGAACTTTTGGCATACCCAAGATTAACACCTTGCTGATGATTTGGTAGAATTGACTGTTGGTTTTTTCATCTCTGAGATAAAAACCAATGTCATCCATTCTAAGAATCACACTAACAATACCATACACAGCAAATGTTGCTATCAAACCAATTAAAACCAATACCCCTGCTTGAGTGACAATCGGCGCTTCAGCAACGCTAGCGATAGTCAATGCCATAATCTCAATGGATAAAATAGCATCTGTTCGCACCGCTGAGGCAACTGTTTTGTCCTCTGCTGCAGACAAGTCGTCTGTATTAGGCGTAGAATGATTGTGGTGATACTCATGCACTTTAATAAAGCCTAATTTTTCACCCAGAGATTCGGTGCCTTCATAGGCTAAATACGAACCACCCAATAATAAAACTGGCAACATAATCCATGGTGCAAAATAAGTAATTCCGATGGCAATCGGAATAATAAGGAGTTTGTTAACTAATGACTTTTTAGTAATTTTCCAAATAACTGGCAACTCTCTTTTAGCCGTAGTGTTGCTCACATACTGTGGAATGGCTGCTGTATCATCAACCAAAAGACCTGCCGTTTGCGACAAGGATTTGGCTGTTTGACTGGCAATATCATCCAAAGACCCAGCAGCAACTTTTGTCGCAATCACTGACAAATCATCAGCAAGTGCGGCAATATATCCAATTAACCCTGACATAACGACTTATCTACCTCCTTTAAAACAGACAAAAAAAATAGCACTCAAAAGAGTGCTATTATAAAAATGGCGGAGCGGACGGGATTCGAACCCGCGACGTCCTGCGTGACAGGCAGGCACTCTAACCAGCTGAGCTACCGCTCCATTTTTTGGTGGGCGCTACAAGACTTGAACTTGTGACCCTCGCCTTGTAAGGGCGATGCTCTACCAACTGAGCTAAGCGCCCAAAAAATACCTGATACTTAAATCAAGAAGTCGCATATTATACTCAAATCAGATACTCTTTTTGTAATGAATTTATCTATTTTTTAAGTTGCTGAATCAGTGGCAACATTTCTTCTTGCCAAATGCGCGTGGTAATATCACCAATACGCTTAAAACGAATGACCCCCTTATTATCAACAATAAAAGTCTCAGGTGTTGCATACACACCCAATTCTAAGCCTAACTTCCCTTGCTCATCAAAGACGATAAAATCAAAAGGGTTGCCGAGTCTGTTTAAAAAATACTTGCCTTCTCGCTTAGTGTCTTTATAGTTAATACCCACTATTTGCACCACATCCTGTTTTGCAATATTGTTCAACATTTGGTGTTCTGCACGACAGGTAACACACCAAGAAGCCCATACATTAACCAACGATACTTGGTTTTTTAATTTATCTTGTAGATGATATTTTTTACCCGTTTGAAAGTCCTCAACCTCAAGGTTTGGAAAATTTTTGCCGATTAAAGGCGATGGCAATTTCTTCGTATCATGCCCCAAGCCATCATACAAAAACCAAGCCAATACAACAAAAACTACTAAAGGTATAAACTTGCCCATTATTCTTGTGCTTGCTTTAGAGCGTCTGCCACTTCTGGTGGCATGTAGTTTTCATCATGTTTTGCCAAAACTTCGGTGGCAATAAATCTACCATTAACTAAAGAGCCTGTGGTGATAATACCCTGCCCCTCTCTAAATAAATCTGGCAAGATACCTGTGTATTCAATGGTGAATTTATTATTATTATCTGTTACATCAAAGGTTGATTTTAAATCTTCTCGTTTGAAGCTACCTACAACAACCAAGCCACCCAAGCGAAAACTTCTATCAGTAGGCGCTTTACCTTGTTTTACCGAAGTTGGGGAGTAAAAATAATTGCTATTATTACCGAGTGCTTGGAGTAAAAGCGTTACTGCTAGTATTGCACCTGCGATAAGTAATGCTACTAATACCATTCTGTTTTGTCTTTTAGTCATTTCTTGTTCCTCTTGTATTTAATGCGTAATTGTGTGATAGTGCGTTTATGTGTTGCTTTCGTGCTAATAAACAAAATTGCCACTGTGGCAAAAGCAAGTAAATACGACGCCCAAATATAAGTCGTATATTTATCAAATAACAAGAATTCCATTATTTACCCACTCCAACAATAATTTCTCTAACCCAGCGTGAATTTTGCTCTCTGACTAATACTTCGTCTCGTGCACGCATCAACACCAAAGCACCATATAAAAACTTAAAAGCAAAACTGATTAACATCAGTGCAATAAACATGTCTATTTGCATAGATATCTTGGTGGTGCTAATAGAGGATCCTTGATGTAGGCTGTTCCACCATTCAACTGAATAATAAATAATAGGAATGTTCACCAAACCAACGATTGCCAGCACGCTAGAGGCCTTATCGGCTGTTTTTGGATTGTCAAAGGCATTATGAAGTGAGATATAAGCCAAGTATAAGAACAATAAAATCAGCTCAGAAGTCAATCGCGCATCCCATGCCCACCAAGTACCCCACATCGGCTTGCCCCACACACTACCCGTCACTAATGCCAACAAAGTAAAAGCAGCACCAACGGGTGCGGATACTTTTGCCACTATATGAGCGAGTTTAATTTGCCAAATAAGCCCAATACCACTCGCAATTGCCATGACTATATAAATAAATAAACTCATCCACGCAGCAGGCACATGTACATACATAATACGCACGCTCTCACCTTGTTGATAATCAGCTGGTGAGACCACAAAACTCCAATACAAACCAATTAATGACAATGCAATAAAGGGGGCCATGAGCCAAGGAATGATTTTTCCACTGGTTTGATAAAAATTTCTGGGTGAGGCAAATGCCTGAATCCATTTCCACATAATTACTTTATCGATTACTAATTTAAGTTATTTTAATGATTTTTGTGCCACATTATTGCGTAAATAAGTAGGCAATGGTAATTCATCGCTACATGTGGGCTTTTGATTTAAATACAAATCAATCAAATTCTGCGACTTGGGGTAGAAATCTGGCGTATAGTGGCTAACACCGGTTTTCTTCATAAGTGCATCTTTATAGGCACCCCAGCCTGTACCCACACCGATAAATTCGTCGCTCAGCGTGTCTACTTCATCAGGTTTTGCCAAGCGTTCACTCATTAGCACACCCTGTTCATACACCCCCCAATAAACCTCACTCATTCGTGCATCAAGTGCAACTGCAATTTTATTAGACTTGTATTTTTTAGCAGCACCAACGCCTAATACTTCAAGCGTTGAAAAGCCTTTGGTGGGAATATCAAACGCCAAAGACATCCCCTGCACTACACTAACACACATGCGCACTCCGGTAAATGCACCTGGACCCTTGGTATAGACAATCGCGTCTAAATCTGCTACTGACAAACCAGTTTGTGCAAATACCTCATCACACAACGGCAAAATTAAACCAGAACTCTTGGTTACATCTTTAACAAAACGCGAGACAGTTTCACCTTGTGTGTAAAGACTCACAGAACACACTTCAGTGCAAGTATCGATAGCTAGTATATTTTGATTTTTCATGATACGAATTTGTATAACGGGTGATTATTTCCAGCCTAGAGAATAAAGCCCTTATTTTACAACCTTTTGATACTTATGATATAGACGCAATACTAAATCCCTGCGTTTTAATAATCTACCAGGGTGTCTAGTGGGATGATAATAACTCGGTCCTTTGATAAGTGCCACCAAGGTTGCCAGACCTTCCAAAGACAATTCGCTTACCTCCTTATTAAAATAAAATCGTGCCGCATGCTCAAATCCACGCACCTCAAATCGACCATATTGCCCCAAATATACACTGTTCATATAACGAACAAGAATCTCTTTCTTGTCAAATGAAAGCTCTAACAACAACGCCATCAGCGCCTCTTTAAACTTTCTTTCATAGGTTTTATCACGCGTTAACAATGAATTTTTAATCATCTGCTGAGATAGCGTACTGGCGCCTCGCATTGGTCGATCGTACAACCAATTATCACGCAAAACCCTAGCAATCTCTGTAAAGTCAACACCAAAATGATTAAAAAACGACTGGTCTTCCGTTATTAACAACATATTAACCAATGCCTTAGGGTAGGCCTCTAACGATAATTGAGAATTCGTTGAATCAAGCGGCTGAGAAAATTCATCTTTAACCACGCCATGCAGATAACTTAAACAAACGGCAAAAACCATCACACTAAGCAACGCTAAGTGTTTTAACCATTTTGTAGCTCTAAACTTCACACTTTACCTTATTGTGTCACAATATTTTTAAAAGTGGATTGTACTATATACCCGAAGCCAAAAAGCAACATAAGTTTTGGCTGTTGCTAAAATTGCACTGTCTTGAAGGTAAAATCCTATCACTGCCTTTTGCCAAAAACAATAAATTCATCACTCTATTTTTCGCCTCATTACCCCAATCCAAAAATAAAAACCAAAAAAACGCACAAACCCCAACTGGTATAATGATTTCAACAAAAAAACAGTTTCACCTATTAGGTGAATACCAAAGACAACCAAGCCCCTCATTAACCAACCAAACTTTATGCATTCATGAACATTATAAACTTGATACAACTAACGAACTTTTAACTTCTCGCATTGGACTTATTACACCAGCACACACTATTCAAGTATTGGATTTATCAAAAACAATAGATCAACACTTCCC
>NZ_FQTR01000003.1 GCF_900128535.1 bacterium endosymbiont of Bathymodiolus sp. 5 South
GTCGTGCTACGATTAACTTAGGTATTGGTCATCGTCTATTGGTAGAGGACGACATGGCAATTGCCGGTATTAATGTTTTTACTGACTACCAGACCAAGTCCAGTCACAAACGCCTAAGCCTTGGTTTAGAATATCAGCGTGCTAACTTTAGTGCTAATATCAATAAATATCATGCATTTTCAGACAAAAAATTAATCAACGGTTTACAGAAACAGGAAAGAGCCATGTCAGGTTATGATGTCAAGCTCAGCGGTCAAGCCCCTTATCTACCTTGGGCAAAGATCAAAGGCACTTATTATTACTGGGACGCTAAACTGGGTCCAGACATTAAGGGTAATATTTTGGGCGTGGATATTGAGCTTACGCCTTCAGTGAGCTTTGAGTTCGGTCAAGAAAACAACAACACCATGGATGCCAAAAGCTATGGCAAACTCACGGTAAAACTACCACTGGGCAACAAACAAAAATTCACCAACTTTGCGATTGCCAGCAAAGCCTTTAAAGACAGCCACAAAATGGACTTAGGCGCACTTGCTTGGATAGAACGTAGCAATATGATTGAAAATGAAAACGACATACCAGCGTTTACAGGCGGTGTTTTTGATGGGTTAGAATATAAATTGGTCACCTCACCTGTATCACACAGAGTTTGGCTTGATAGAAATCTCGGAGCAAAACAAGTAGCCACTAGCATTAATGACAGTGATGCTTATGGAGATTACTACCAATTTGGTGAAGCTGAATGCCCAACAGGCTTTCGCGTTCCAACTACTATAGAACTCACAGGAGAGACCCTCGAAATCCTTCTCAACAATCCGATTACAAATACTGCTGAAGCCTTCTCTAGCCCCCTTAAGTTGCCAGCTGCTGGTCGTCAAAATTCGGCGTTGTCGTCTAAGGATGACGGCTCTAAGGCTTACTTATGGACTAAGGAGGATAATAACTATTTGATCATCGACTCTAGCAAGACAGAATTCCTCCTCGATACTCAAGGTCTCCGTCTTAGCGTTCGTTGCATAAAAGATGTGGTGGAATATCATTTAAAAGTAAAAAATTGATAAAGACAACTGTAGCAACTGAGCTCATTGCACTTAGTTTGTTATGCTGCACGAAAATCTCAAAACCAACTAGAGTTTGAGCTTGATTTGGCAACATAGGTGAATAATTGAACTGACCAATCTAAGCCTTTAGTGGTGTTGATGCTTAATAAGTCTGTCAAGCGCAAGATTTTTGCCACCGTGTTAAACGACATCAAAAAACGCGATGTTACCACTACTTTATGATAATAGTGTGTGTTTAGAATTGATAATCCAAGCCTATTTCAATTGTTCGGCTTGGTTGGTTGTAACCCTTAGCTATGGTGTAGTTTTTATCAGTCGCGTTTTTAATATTTAATAACACTTTAGCATTATTGTTGATAGCATAACTGCTTGATAAGTTAATTAAAGTGTAGCCATCTAATTCAACACCACCATCCAAACTGGATGATTTTCTAATGACTTGCGCTCTTGCGTTAAATTTAGCATATTGCTTGGTAATTGTTAAGTCGGTGATATTTTTTGGTCTTCTTACAGGTTGTGTATCGCTATTATTAACACTACTTTTAGAATAGGTATGATCAAAGCCGATGTTATATCCAGAGATATTGGCACTTAATGACAGTTCGACACCTTTAGCGCTATATTGATCCTCGTTTGTGTAAGTAGAGTTCGGCCACCCACCTGTATACTTAATTCCATCTTTTTCTTTAGTTCTAAATAATGATAGGCTCACTTCACCCCAAGTGTGATTTTTGTTTAACCCTATATTGATATTTTTTGAAGTTTCTGGTTTTAAATCATTTATTTGAGTGCCAGAGGTTACTTCCTTGAGTGTCGGCGCCTGAAAAGCTGTGTTGTAATTACTCGTTAGTCTAATGCCGTTACCTAATTCCTTACCAAATCCCACATTGTAAACAGTATGGTTGCCAAACTTATTATGTTTGATATAACGAAGTCCTGCATTAATATCTAAGTCGTTAATATTTTTTTGCCAATTTATAAATAAATCTTGACTGGTGTGTTTTAATTTATTTGTTGTGTTCTCACTTTTAACTTGTGATAACCCAACATTGAGTAAAGCGTCATCAATTTTTATATCGTTAAATGCAGTTATAGTGGTTTCTTTGTATTTATCACCAATGGTGGTAGCATTCGTTCCACTATTTCTTTTGCTTTTAGTTTGTACAAGAGATAATTTGAGTTTCCAAGTGTTACTAAATTTATTGTTTGCATTAATAGTTATTTTGTTTAATTTTCTATCGCCTAATTTGTCAGTAGGTGTGCCACCAAAACTATCATATTGTGTTTTATTTCTACTTTTTAAATAACCAATATCAAAGTGCTTATTGCCAGCTTTAATTTGTGTCGTTTGATTGTCAATACTATCTTTTTCACCAGTTGTATCGCCAGTTTGAGCATTAATGCCATCGGTTGTGTATTGGTTGTGGGTGAATCTAACAAAGCCATTTTTACCGCCGTTACTTGCTGATAGTGTGTAAGTTTTAGAATTGTGTGTACCAAATTTAGTGCTTACGGTAGCACTTGCGCCATCTGCACCTTTTTTTGTAGTAATATTAATCACACCTGCAATAGCGGATGAACCATATAGAACAGAACCTGAGTTTTTGATTATTTCTACTTTTTCAATATCGTTAAGTGCAATACTTGTCAACCCGTATTCAACGGCACCATTTAATGAGTCAATGCTATTGATACTAACCCCATCAACCAAAACTAAAGTGTGGTCTGAATCACCACCACGCATAAAGAGCGCAGGGACATTGCCGTACGGGTTATACAAACCAACACTTGGCACCGTTGCTAAGAAATCTAAAAAGGTGTTGGCACCTGTGGCTTTAATATCATCAGCACTAAAGCTAAGAGTTGATGTAATAGAGCCGATCACTGGGCTATCGGTACGGTATTCGGTGTTAAGGTAAATGGGGATAGGGCCTAAAACTGCATTGGCATTGAGACTGGCGATGAGTGTTATTATGAGTAAGATTTTTTGCATGACATTCATCCTTCGTGAGTTTTAAAAAAATTGAATTATGTGTCGGACTGATGTTTTAAAACAAACAAATACCGTTGCGAGGACAGTGCGGGACTTGCACCCGCTTCCATAATGAAACCAAGGCGTATTATAGTCATTAAATAATTCAGTTCTGATAAAATTATGTTTTTGTTTTAATCAATCAGGGAGTGAGTTTAAATGAGTCAAGTTTATAATTTTAGTGCAGGTCCTGCGATGCTGCCAAAGCAGGTGTTACAAGTAATGCAAGATGAGCTTCTAGAATACGGTAGTGCCAAAGCATCGGTAATGGAGATATCTCATCGTGGTGCAGATTTTATGGCATTGGCACAAAAATCTGAACAAGATTTGCGTGATTTAATGAACATTCCTGATAACTATAAAGTTTTGTTTATGCAAGGGGGGGCATCTAGTCAATTTTCCATGGTGCCGATTAATTTATTGCGTGGTAAAACTAAAGCGAATTACGCCCATACTGGGCATTGGTCAAAGAAGGCGATTGCTGAGGCTCAGCGTTATTGTGGTGTGAATATTTGCACGGATAGCTCGGATAATAAATATACCAATATTGCTGATTTTGAGCATTGGCATATTGATGAAGACGGCGCTTATTTACACTACACGCCGAATGAAACCATTGCAGGTTTAGAGTTCGATTACACACCAGAAGCGGGTATGCTATTGGTGGCAGATATGTCATCTAGTATTTTATCGCGTGAGATTGATGTGTCAAAATATGGTGTCATTTATGCAGGTGCACAAAAAAATATCGGTATTGCTGGTTTAACGATTGTGATTGTGCGTGAAGATTTGATGGGTAATGTGGTCAAAAATCAGCCGATTTTATTTGATTATGCAACGCAAGCGAACAATGATTCAATGTACAACACACCATCAACCTACCCTTGGTATGTGGCAAGTCGTGTATTTGAATGGTTAAAGGAGCAAGGTGGTTTGTCTGCGATCGCAAAGATTAACGAGCGTAAGGCAAAGACACTGTATGAGGCGATTGACGGATCTGATTTTTACTCAAATCCTGTGGCAAAAAAATACCGTTCTTGGATGAATGTGCCATTTTTGTTGGCAAATGAAGATTTAAACTCTTTATTCTTAGAAAAGGCAGCCAACAATGGTTTGATTACTTTGAAAGGGCATCGCTCTGTGGGGGGTATGCGTGCGAGTATCTATAATGCTATGCCGCAAAAAGGGGTTGATCAACTGGTTGCATTTATGCAAGATTTTGAGAGAGAAAACGGATAATGAACAAAATACAAACATTAAATAATATCTCGAGCGTTGGTTTAAAGCAGTTGCCAGCAAAGGATTATGAAGTTGCCACTGAAATAACAAACCCTGATGCAATTTTAGTGCGTAGTGCTAGGATGCATGAGTTAGAAATTGGTGACAACCTTAAGGCTGTTGGTCGTGCGGGTGCGGGTGTGAATAATATTCCATTGGACAAAATGAGTGACAAAGGTGTGGTGGTATTTAACGCACCAGGCGCCAATGCAAATGCGGTAAAAGAGTTGGTGATATCTTCAATGTTACTTGCCAGTCGTAATATTTGTCAGGCGTGGGATTATGTGAATAGTTTGCCACTTAGCAATCTAAAAACTGCGGTGGAAGAGGGTAAGAAAAATTATGCAGGCTCAGAATTACCAGGTAAAACACTGGGTATTGTGGGTTTGGGTGCAATTGGTGTGCAGATTGCCAATGCAGCGAGTATGCTGGGTATGAAAGTGATTGGCTTTGATCCGAGTATCACTATTAAGAGTGCTTGGAAGCTCTCAGCCGATGTTGAGCAGGCGCTGAGTGTTGATGAATTATTTTCACAAAGTGATTTTGTGTCTTTTCATGTGCCATTAGTCGAAGGCACTAAGCATTTATTAAACGAACAGCGTATTGCCTTGTTACCAAAAGGTGCAACGGTTTTGAATTTTGCACGAGACGGTATTATTGACGAAGACGCATTAATTAGTGCACTTGAGGCAGGCAAGGTCAAATATTATGTGACGGATTTTCCAATTGATGGTAAAAAAGACCACGATAGAGTGATTGCTTTGCCACATTTAGGGGCATCAACAGCTGAGGCAGAAGACAACTGTGCGATGATGGTTGCAAACCAAGTAAAGGACTATCTTGAAAATGGTAATATTTTAAATTCAGTGAATTTTCCAGAGGCAAAAATGCCGAGAACAGGGGACTCTCGTTTGGCAATTGCGCATCAAAATATTCCGAATATGGTAGGTCAAATCTCAACCATACTGGCTGAGGAGGGTGCGAATATTGTTGATATGTTAAACAAATCAAGAGACGAAGTTGCCTATACTTTAGTTGACATAGAAGGCGGGGTTTCTGATACAGTGGTCAATAATTTAAAACAAGTTGAAGGTATCTTAATGGTAAGGAGTTTGTAAGCGATAAAATGGCTAAAGAATTGGAAAAACTAAGAGTTGAAATTGATGCGTTGGACAAGAAGATTCAGTCATTAATTGGTAGTAGAGCCGAACTTGCATCAGCAGTTGCAGAAGTTAAAAAGACTGCAGAATATAATAGTAGTTTTTACCGCCCAGAGCGTGAAGCGCAAGTGTTGCGCACCATTATTGAGCGCAATGATAACTTGGTTAAGGACAAAGACATGGCGCATATCTTTCGTGAGATTATGTCCGCTTGTCTTGCACTTGAGCAAGGTATCAATGTCGCTTACCTCGGTCCTGAAGGCACTTTTACGCAAGCAGCTGCCCTTAAGCATTTCGGGCATGCGGTATCGACGCTAGATTGTGGTAGTGTTGATGAAATTTTCCATGAAGTAGAAAAAGGCAATGCAAATTATGGCGTTGTGCCAATTGAAAATTCGTCTAATGGTGTGATTGGGGCAACGGTTGATATGCTTTATTCTCAAGATTTAAAGATTTGTGGCGAGGTTGAAGTTTTAATCCATCATCAATTAATGATGGCAGACCAATCTAAGGATATTGCGGTAATTTACGCACATCAGCAAGCACTTGAACAATGCCAACGCTGGTTAAAAAATCATTATCCAAAAGCACAACTGAAGTCTGTGGCTTCAAATGCTCTAGCAGCTCGACTTGTTAAAGACGAGCCAAATGCTGCAGCGATTGCATCAGAAGTAGCACTTGGTTTGTATGGTTTAGAGCGTGTTGCTAAAAACATTGAAGACAAAACTGGCAATGTCACACGCTTTTTGGTGCTTGGCAAAGAAGAAGTTGCACCTTCAGGTAAAGACAAAACCTCTTTATTGGTCGTTGCCAAACACGAAGCAGGGGCATTATTTGATTTGTTATCACCTTTTAAAGATCAAAATATAAATATACTGCAACTTGCACGCCATCCAATGCCAGGTATAAAGTGGGAATACCTATTCCTCATTGATATTGAGGGTCATCAGCAACAGGCGCATGTGCACAGCGCCTTGGTGAAGATTGCCAAAAAAGTGCTGAAGGTAGATATCTTAGGTTCTTATCCTGTCACAGTCCTGTAATTTTGCAATATGTAGTGTTTATGACTTTAAACTATAAATTATGAACACTTTTAATGACATTAAAGAATTAGTGTCAGCTCTAAAGAGGGAAGAAAAATTAATCTCCCAGATGTTTGTAAAAAGAAAATCTCTTAATTACAAGTTGAGTTACGCTTTAGAATTAGTTGATGATGACGAGGATAGAATTAATTTTCTTTTACAAAGGGCTGTTATTAGAGAGAATGGCGGGCTTCTTGAAATTGACGATCAATTTATTGAATTCTTTGAACAAGTACTTGATGTTAATGAAGAAATTAACCTTTCATACATTAATGAAAATATCAAAAGTATTAATGAAAATATAAATTACTATTTCAATGAGAATAATGAAAATAAAAAATACAGCTATCTTAAATTTATAAAAAAGACTTTCAGAAAAATGGGAGTTATTACATTTAGAAGTGTAGTTGATTTAAGACGAAATATAGAAAACACCTTTAAGAATGAATCAAATTACAAAAACAAACATCTGAAATTAAAAAACCTTGATGAGAAAAGAACTATTGTTACCGATTTAATCAAACAAACTTTATTATTAATCAATGATGAGGAGTTAACTTTTTTTAAGACAGCAACAGATGAAGAATTAAATCAAGTCATTGTAGACTTAAAACACAGTTTAAGTGAATGCTCACATAATTTAATTGAAATAGAGAAGCAAATAATTGATTATCTAAATCAAATAAAACATCAAGGAAAGTTTTTAGAAAAACTACGAAGATTAAAATATTTAAAAGATCATTTTCTAATTGAAGGCGAAACAGATATTAAACAAATTCTTACCAAAAAAAATCAAGTAATTTTTGAAGTTCGTGTAGCCGAACCTTTAAATTTATCAATAGATTTTTTATGTGAAAATGAGAATGCTTTTTCGAGTATTAAAAAAATAGCAAAAAAAAATTTAGATCGAATAAACTTTAAGCCATTATTAGCTGAAAGTATTTCTGATGAGCTTTTAGAAAACAGTGTTGAAGAAGAGACAATGATAAATTTAGAGGAAGTTAAGAATCGTTTTATTGCAACAAGCGACAATTTATTCAATTTTATTGTTCGCTATGATTTCTTAAAAGAGGTTGATTTTAACGAGCGGGTAACCATATACTGTCAAGTAGCCTCCCAATACGAATCAGAATTGAACATTGAAAATGAATTTCAAATTGATAATGACATTGAATACACCTTAATTTATCCAAAATAGAATTTTTATGACAAAATATACATCCGACATATTTAAGGTATTGCGTAGAGGGCAATTTATATGTTCTAATAGTCCAGATGATGACATACAAACGCTTTACAAAATTCTGGAAGATGAAGATAATTTTGAAGATTTATACGATTATTTTTATCAAATTGACTATATTTTAGAGCAAGGAGATGAGTTTTTCTATTTTAGTCGTAATGAAAAGAATGCTGATTTAGAAAGAAAAATTGAAAAAGCATTTGGCTGGATTAATACTTTAGATTTTTTTAAAACTTTTGACTCTTCTTTTGATGTTGGCTTTAGGTTTACTCCTTCTGAAATAGTCAATCAACTCAAAAACAATGCGGATTTAAAAACCAAATTAGATAACCTTAAAAAAATAAGTACGGATAAAAAAAGTTATTTAGATCAAATAAAAAAACTAATTGAAAAACTGGAAAAAGACAACTATATAACATTAGAAAATGAAATATCTGAAACATACAAAGTGCTTACTTCTTTTAACTATTTAAAAGACCTTGTAAACACTATTAACATACCTGAGATAATTGCAAATGAGATACCTGAATAAAATAGTCTTTATAAATAGTGCATCTGTAAAATACGCAGAGATTGGATTAGATGGAAATGTGCATCTAATTGGAACGCAAGGTGTAGGAAAAAGTACATTACTTAGAGCGATATTATTTTTTTATAATGCGAATAAATCTAAATTAGGTATTTCAAGAGAGAAAAAACGTTTTGATGAATATTATTTTGAATATCAAAACTCATACATCATTTATGAAATCGTGAAAGATAATATTCCATTTTGTGTTTTGGCTTACAAGGTAAATGGAAAGGCTGCTTTCAGATTTTTTAATTCTGAATACCAAAAAAAATTCTTTATTGATGAAAATAGCAGGGCTTTCGAAAATTGGGAAAAGACTCGTGACGCCTTGGGTAAAGCTATTTACTATACAAAAATAATATCAAACTACGAAGAATATAGAAAGATTATTTATGGTGATAATAAAGGGCTGAAATCTGAATTTCGTAAATACGCTTTGATTGAAAGCAAACAATACCAAAACATACCAAGAACAATTCAAAATGTATTGTTAAATTCAAATTTAGAGGCTAAGTTTATAAAAGATACTATTATAAATTCTATTAGTGAAGATGAATTTACAATAGATGTGTCTAATTATTCAAAGAACCATCTTAGGGATTTTGAAACACAAATAAAGGATATTAGAATTTGGTTTAAGAAAAACAAAAAAGGTGAAATAGTTGTAAGAAATCAAGCAGATAAAATTATTGATAATTATAGAATACTGAATTTCTTAAAAAAAGAAAAGAAAGGGTTGGCTATTAATTTATCCAGCAGAATAAATTATATAGAAAGAGAAAAGTCTCAATTATCTACAAATCACTCTATTGAAAACAGCAAGTTAGAAGAGTTATTTCAAAAGAAAGAAAACCTAAAGGGAATCCATTTAAAAAGAGAGCAAAAGCTTATTTCCAAGATAGATTATATTAACAAGAAACTGACGGAAGCAGAAAACAAGCAAACTGAATTTGAGAGTCAAAACATAAAACTATTAATTGAAAAAGTTGCTAAAAAAGAAAGCTTAATAAATAAACAATCAGCCAAAATAGATGAGAAAAATCTTCTCACTTCGCAGTTTGCTGAAATTAGCCAAAAATATAAGGCTCTAATAACACAAACTAAAAACCAAGAGAAAGAATTCGCTAATGAAAGAAATGCAGAAATCAATCGTTATGAAAGTGAATTTGGAGACAGGAAATCTGAGATTTTTGAAAGCTACAATAAGTCAATACAAGAAATTAGGAAGGCAAATCAAGAGCTAGAAGAAAAGGCAAATAATGAAATTGATTCCTTTATTGACAAAGAAAATAGCTTTAAAAGAGATAAGGCTGAATTGAAACATAAAACATTTTACGATGCTGAGATAAAGGGTTGTGAAGATGAAAAAACGCAACTCAATAGTAAAATACAAAAATCAAATACCTTAATTCTCAATTCAAATAACGAAAAAAAATTTTTAGGTAAAAAATTGGAATTTGAAGAAAAAGAAATTGTAGATAATGCTGAATCAAAAGTTGAAAATGAGCAAATAAATCAAAAAAAGCATTCAACTGAGATAGGGGATATTGAAACAAAAATTAGACAAAGCAAGTCTTCTCTTTATGGTTGGTTAAATGACAATGTTCCTAATTGGGAAGGTACAATAGGAAAAGTAATTGATGAAAAGTATGTATTGTTTAATACCGAATTAAGTCCAAAACTTATAGATAACAATACAGCTTCAATTTTCGGTTTAGAAATAAATTTAAATGCCTTAGATAACCGTATTAAAACTGTTAAAGAATATAACCAAGAAATTGAACTGTTAAAAGCTAAAGTAACTGAAATTCAGAAGTCAATCGCACTAATTAATGGCTCTAAAGAGAGCAGTTTGAAAAATCTAAATGTAAAATTTAGAAAAAAACTAAACACTCTAAAAGAAGTTATTTCTACAAATGAATATGTCGTATCTCAAAGTGAACAACATTTAAAAAATAATAAAATCAAATTAGATGAGTGGATATTAAAGTCAACATCTGAAAAAGCAGTTGTTTTAAGTAAAATTGAAGAAGATTTAGAGGGTCTTTCAATTCAAAAAGCCAAAGCTAAAGAGAATTTAGAAAACATTATAAAGGGGGGTGATCGTGAAATAAGCAAAAAAGAGAAAGAAAAGGCAGTAGAAATAAATAATGTTGAGCTTGCAAAAGATGAAGCCATCAAGACTATTAGCGCCTCAACAACTGAAAATAAAGTTAATGCAGATAAGCGTATAAAAGAATTGAAAAATCAGCAAGATTTGGAGTTAAACAATAAAGGAGTAGATACAGAAAGATTAAAAATTATTGAAGATTGTTTAACTGAAATTACTGAAGATTTATCTTTTATAAGGAGTAATGAGCGGACAGTTTTTGATTACGAAAAAGATAAAAGAGAGCTTTTTGATAAAGTACCCGAATTGAGAGCTGATAAAACTACAAACAGGAAAAAGCAAAATACTCTAAAAAAAGAACAAAGAATAGAGCAAGAAAAATTTGATAAAAAATACAATCAACAAGATGATATTGTTCAAGCAATACAAACTAAAATTGATGAATTCAATAAAGATGTAGAAACATTTAATCAATTTAAAACATCTGATACTTTTTTGTCTATCCAAAATGACTTTTTAAATAAAATTAATGAAAATAATCGTTCTAAAGCTGCTATTTTAATTATTGAAGAGCTAAATGATAGACATTATAAGAGTATTAACAAGTTTAACGACTTACAACAATCTGTTAATTCTTTTATTAGTAATTTCAATGAACAGAATATTTTCAGATTTAAAGTTAAATTAAACAAGGATTCTGATTTTATAAATTTTGCCATTGACCTTAAAGAATTTATTGAAGAAGGCAAAATCAATCAATTCGAAAAAAGAGTAAACGAACGATTTTCACATATTATTCAGCAAATTGGAAATGAAACAACCGACCTTATTTCTAAAGAAGCTGAAATTGAAAAAATAATCAAAAAAATTAATAATGACTTCATAAGCAAAAACTTTGTAGAAGCCATTAAAGAGATGGAAATGAGAACTCAAAAAAGTTCAAATCCAGTTGTAAAACTGTTAATTAAAATTAAAGAGTTTAACGATGAAAATAGTTTGATATTGGGTGAGAATAATCTTTTCACATCACCAGAGACAGAAAATAAAAATCATAAGGCGGTTGAATTATTAAAACAATTGGTTAAAGAATTAGAGAAGTATAAAAATTCAGTTCTTACACTGTCAGAATCATTTGATTTACAATTTAGAATTGTTGAAAATGATAATGACTCTGGCTGGGTAGAAAAATTATCTAATGTTGGAAGTGAGGGCACTGATGTCCTAGTGAAAGCAATGATTAATATTCTACTTTTAAATGTGTTTAAAGATAATGCCTCTAAGAAATTTAAAGATTTTAAACTGCATTGCATGATGGATGAAATTGGTCGTTTACACCCAAACAATATAAAAGGAATTTTAAGATTTGCAAACGATAGAAATATACTCCTTATTAACGGCTCACCAACAAGTCAAAATGCTATAGATTATCGCTATACTTACAAATTATCTAAGGAACAATCAAAAACAGATAATAAAAAGTATATAACAAGAATTAAACGTTTAGTAAAAGTAAATACCAGGGTTTTTAATTGATGCGACTAACTCTTAAAATAGGAAAAGTTCTAATTAAATTATTGAGTGGATATACTGTAACTTTTAGCTCTGCTAAGAGTGCGTTAATTAACGAATTGATCTCTGAAAATATTTTATGTCAAAAAGGAAAACATCATAAATCTATACAACTTAGAGATAAAGAGGCGTTAAAGATTTATCTTTCAAATCAATTGCAAATTAATGATTTAGAGGGCTATATTCATGCATTAGAAAACAAAGATGCAAGTCGTTCTGAATTCGTAAAAATTGCAAGAGACTCAAAAAAATCAAAAGAAAGGGCTTTTAAGGGTTTTTTAGTAAATAGTTATAGTCCCATTAAAGCGGAATTAAACAGTCAAAAACTAGTCATCAACCCAGTAGAAGGAAGTTTTATTTTTTTTTATGATTTTGATACCTTTAAAATAAGTAAAGATATTACTATTGTTGGTGTCGAAAATTCAAGAAATTTTAGACATATTGAGGAGCAAAAATATTTGTTTAAAGACATAAGCCCACTTTTTATATCTCGCTATCCTCAAAATCAAAACAAAGATTTTATTAAGTGGATGAAATCAGTTCCAAATGATTATATTCATTTTGGTGATTTTGATATTTCAGGTATTGGGATTTATTTAAATGAATATAAAAAACATTTATTTAGTAAAGCGAAATTTTTTATTCCTAAAGGCATTGAATATACAATTAAAAACAATGGAAGCAGAGAGAGATATGATAATCAAAAAGCTAATTTTGATAAAAATAAAATAAAAGAGAGGCAATTGCTAGCGCTTGTTAATATAATTAACACAGAAAAGAAAGGTTTAGACCAAGAGTATTATATTGAAAATTTATGAAAAAAAATAGCATGCATATTTGTGAGTCTATACTTTCCCTGAAGGTATATCAGGGAGGTAAACCTATTAGCGAGCTACAACGCGAGTTGGGCTTGGATGAAGTTGTGAAACTCGCCAGTAATGAAAATCCCTTGCCTGTTAGTAATAAAGTGCGCATGGCAATTGAGCAAGCCATCACTGAAGTAGGGCGCTATCCTGATGGCAATGGCTTTGAACTCAAGCAATCAATAGCTAAGTATTTGTCGATATCTAGCGAGCACATTACATTGGGCAATGGTTCTAACGATATTTTGGAGTTATTGGCTAGAATAAGTCTGTGTCATGCGAGTGATGAGGTGATTTTTTCGCAATATGCTTTTGTGGTTTACCCTTTGGTTACTAAAGCATTGGGTGCTAAAGCAGTCATCACTCCTGCAAATGACTTTGGTCATGACTTGGATGCGATGCTCTTGGCGATTACCAATAAGACTAAACTAATTTTTATTGCCAATCCTAATAATCCGACGGGTACCTTATTGGAAGACGCCGCGGTTTATGCATTTTTGTCAAAAGTGCCAGGTTCAGTCATGGTGGTATTAGACCAAGCGTATGTTGAGTATTTAGATATTAATGATATTACTATTGGCTGGCTGCAAGCGTTTGATAATTTAGTGATTACGCGTACTTTTTCTAAGGCGTATGGCTTGGCAGCTTTGCGGGTGGGGTATTCCCTTTCAAGTGGCGAGATTGCTGATTATTTAAATCGCATTCGTCAGCCTTTTAATGTTAATCAGATTGCACAAAGTGCAGCAATTGCTGCTTTGGCAGATGAAAATTTTTTGCAAGAATCTATTGTCTCTAATAGGCAAGGACTGTTGCAACTTAGCAATGAATTTGAGGCGTTAGGTTTATCCTATATTCCATCATCAGCAAACTTTATTGCTGTGAAAGTGGATAAGCCAAATATGGTTTATCAAGCTTTATTGAAAAAAGGCTTTATTGTGCGTCCTGTGGAAATGGAAGGTTATTTAAGAGTTTCTGTTGGCACAAAAAACGAGAATAAAAAATTCCTTATTGCGTTAAAATCTATCTTATGAATAAGATTTGTATCATCGGTGTTGGATTGATTGGTGGCTCATTTGCCTTAGGCCTAAAAAACACACGAAAAATTGAAATTGCCGGCTTTGGCAGAAATGAGGCGCATTTACAACAAGCGCAAAAACTGGGTGCAATTGATACCTATAGTTTGGATATTGCACGGGCATTATCTGGGGCAGAATTGGTGCTCATTGCGACACCAGTCAACAGTTTTAAAAATATTCTTGAACTTATTAAGCCACACATTAATGATCGTATTATTATCTGTGATGTTGGCAGCACCAAAGGCAGCGTGATTGCGATTGCTAAAGAAGTATTTGGCGCCATGCCACCTAGGTTTATTCCAGCACACCCCATTGCGGGTAAAGAGCAAAATGGTGTAGTGGCAGCAGAGGGCAGTTTGTTTAACAATAAACGCGTTATTCTCACACCAACGGATAATGCCGACACACAAGCAATTGAGTATGTGAGTGAATGTTGGCAAGCGCTGGGTGCAAAGGTGGAGATTATGAATGACAAAATACACGATGATTTATTGGCAATGACCTCGCATTTACCACATATGTTGGCATTTTCATTGATGGATTATTTAATTCAGAGTCATTCAAATGCGCTTGATTATGCTGCAGGTGGGTTTAAAGATTTCTCTCGTATTGCCTCAAGCGATGCGACAATGTGGCGTGATATTTGTATCAACAACCCTAATGAAATTGTTAAGCATATTGCAGGCTTTCAACAAAGCCTAGATAAACTCTCAAATTTGATTAAAGAGGGCAAAGCAAAAGAGATAAAGCAATTGTTTATTAATGCTAAAACTGCAAGGGATGATTGGTTAAATGAGTAAATTTATCATTCAACCTGCCAAGAAATTATTAGGCAAGCTCAAAGTACCAGGGGATAAGTCTATCTCACATCGTAGTATTATGCTTGGCTCATTGGCAAAGGGTATAACAGAAGTCAGTGGTTTCCTACAAGGAGAAGACGCCCTAGCCACGCTTAAGGCTTTTCAAAAAATGGGTGTCAAGATTGAACGAGACGTCGACAAAGTAGTGATTCATGGTGTTGGGCTACATGGACTTAAGCAGCCTGATTCAGCGCTTGATTTGGGCAATTCTGGTACTTCTATGCGCCTGATGTCAGGTATTTTAGCGGCTCAAAATTTTGACGCTGAGTTGGTAGGGGATGAATCCTTATCCAGGCGTCCGATGGGCAGGGTGATTGATCCATTAACAAAAATGGGTGCAGTGATTGAAAGTAATAACGGTAAACCTCCATTAAAGATTAAAGGTGCGCAGTTGCTTAAAGGTATTGATTACGATTTGCCAGTAGCATCAGCACAGGTAAAATCTTGCGTATTGTTGGCTGGTTTATATGCACAGGGCAAGACTTGTGTGAGTGAGCCAGAAACCACGCGTGACCATACTGAACGAATGCTTAAAGGTTTGGGGTATGCTGTAAAGGTAGAGGGTCATAAAATGTGCCTAAGTGGCGGTGGAGCGTTAACTGCGACGAAAATCCAAGTACCCAGTGATATATCTTCCGCTACATTTTTTATGGTGGCAGCTGCTATTGCCCCACAATCAGACCTCACACTAGAAGGTGTTAATATTAATCCAACACGCATAGGTGTGATCGATATTTTGCAGTTAATGGGTGCCAGTCTTAGTTTGTCAAATAAACGAGAAATTGGCGGTGAATTGTTGGCTGATATCCGCGTTCAATCATCACAGTTAAAAGGCATTCATATTCCAGTAGAATTAGTACCTCTTGCTATTGATGAATTTCCAGCGATATTTATTGCAGCAAGCTGTGCACAGGGTGAGACGGTTTTAACGGGTGCAAAAGAATTACGAGTGAAAGAGAGCGACCGTATTCAAGTCATGGCAGATGGTTTGGATATGCTTGGTATTGAAAATGAAGTGTTAGAAGAGGGTATTAAAATTCAAGGCGGTACTTTTCAGCAACCAAAGGGTATGATTGAATCACACCACGACCACCGTATTTCAATGTCTTTTGCTGTAGCATCACTTAGATGTGAGCATGCCATTGAAATCAACGATGTGGACAATGTCAAAACCTCATTTCCAAATTTTGTTGAATTGGCAAATTCTATCGGTATGAATATTGTAGAAATTTAAAATGATAAATAATAAAAAAGCGCTCAATGAGCGCTTTTTTATTGAAAATTTTAAATTTAGTAGCCGCCTTTGCGCTTAGTTTCAGGTAGCCCTGCAATTTTCCCTGCTTGTTTAGCGGGGCCTTTTGGGAAGAGTGTGTAAAGTTCTTTGGTGGTTAGTTTACCTTCCCAGTCGCCTTTCAAACCTTTAACCATATTGCGCTCATTAGGCTGGTTGGCGTTGTTATTAATGTATTCATCACGCAAGAAGTTGATGAGTTTAAGACTTTCATCTGTTAAATTAACCCCTTCTTCTTCTGCAAGTTCTGCAGCGATACTCTCGTCCCATTGGTTGAGGTCAACTAAGTAACCATGTCCGTCTCTTTCTAAATCTGCTAATGCCATCTTGTTCTCCAAAACAATAAAAGAAATTATTATATAATAAACAACTTTATCTTTTCCTTATTTTTTATATGACTATTGAAAACGCATCATCATTCCTTGCTTGGGATGTTTCTTCTTACTTAGCAGTATTTCTGGTTTTGGCATTTATTATCGTGCTTGCTGATCATTTTTTTATGGGCGAGGCAGAGGCAGAAGTGAACACACACTCAGAGAAAAAATCTTTGCTGAGTAAATGGCTGTACTTTGCCTGTTTTTTGAAGTTTAATAAAGCAGAAAAATATGCGCATCGCTCTAAAATTGTGCAATTAGCAGCAGAGTTTTATCCGGTATTGTTGCTGGTTTTTTTACTGAGAGGTTTTATAGTAGAGCCTTTTAGGATCCCGTCTAACTCAATGATGCCAACATTTCTAACTTATGATTTTTTATTAGTGGATAAAATTTCTTATGGCATTCACTTGCCAGTGTTAAACACTGAGTTGGTGGATATTGGTGACCCACAGCGTGGTGATGTCGTGGTGTTTAGGTACCCTAATTATGAGCGGGGTAAAGCTTACAAAGGTGCAGATTTTATCAAGCGTGTGATTGGACTCCCAGGTGATAGGATTGAATACATTAAAGACAGACTTACGGTAAATGGCAGAGTGATTGAACGCCAAAAAATCGGCACCTATACAGGGTTTGAGAAAGGTATTGAAATGACGGGACATGGGCGTTATCGTGAGTTGCTAGATAACAATCCACACGATATTTTGTTACGGCCTTATGTTAGTTCTCGTAGTGTGAGAATCACTGTCCCTGAAGGGCATTATTTTGTTATGGGTGATAACCGAAATCACAGTAGTGACAGTCGCTTCTGGGGTTTTGTCCCTGAGGAGTATATTATCGGTAGAGCCTTTTATATTTGGGCACATGGTGATATTGGTGGGTTATTTTCCAATCCTATCAAAGCATTGAAAACTTTCACCTTTAGCCGTAATGGCGTCATTGATTAAAAGCGCTTAGCTGTATTGCTCTTGCTAGAAAGGAAATAAAAAATTATTTGATATGGTTTAGGATATTATTAAGTTCATCTTCAGATTGATAATGAATAATAATTCTACCTTTGTTATCATTGTCTTTAATCTCAGTTTTTGAGTTAAGTTTTTTGCTTAAAGAATCCATATGTATTTTAATATGAGGTTCAATTGTATTAGATATAGCCGGCTTTGGATTTAGCACTCTTTTAACCAATTCTTCCGTTTGGCGCACAGACAAAGATTTTTGCACGACCTGATTGCCAACTTCAAACTGTTGCTCATTGCTCAAGGGTAGCAAGGCACGCCCATGGCCCATTTCTATATCGCCATTACTGAGTAATTGCTTGGCATTATCGCCCAGTTGCAATAGGCGGATTAAATTACTAACGCTAGAACGAGAACGACCGACCACATGTGAGATTTCCTCATGTGTCATTTTAAAATCTTCAATTAACTGGCGTAGTGCTTTGGCTTCTTCAAGTGGCGTTAGTGCCTCACGCTGGATATTTTCAATCAGACCAATGGCTAAGGCAACTTGGTCGTTAATTTCACGAACAATGACTGGGACTGTTGTTAGTCCAGCAATCTTAGCGGCGCGCCAGCGTCGTTCTCCAGCGATGATTTCATATTTATCGTAGGTAATTTTGCGAGCAACTAGCGGCTGAATAATACCTTGCGCTGAGATTGAGTTAGCAAGTTCGTTTAGCGTATCAGGGTTAATATCATCTCTGGGCTGGAATTGACCACGCTGCAACTCATTAACGCCTAAGATTTTGAGGTTGTTATCGGATTTTTCGTTGCTGGATGCTTGTCCTAGTAAGATATCTAATCCACGACCTAATTTTGAAGAGTTTGCCATACTTAATTTAACATTTTTTGTTTTCCAACAATCTCACTTGCCAGTGAAACATAGGAAATTGCACCTTTGGAGGATCTTGCGTAATTAATTGCCGCTTGACCGAAACTTGGTGCTTCTGCTAATTTTATATTTCTAGGGATAATGGTTTTAAATACTTTTTTTGAAAAGTATTGTTGTAGTTGTACTGAAACTTCATTTGACAGTCTATTGCGTGTGTCATACATAGTTCTTATTAAGCCGGTGATTTCTAAATCAGGGTTGGTGGTTGCCTGAATTCTTTCAATCGTTTGTATGAGTGCACTAAGACCTTCTAATGCATAATACTCGCATTGCATTGGAATAAGAATACCATCAGATGCAGTAAATGCATTAATAGTCAGCATATTTAGTGAAGGCGGACAGTCAATAATAATGTAATCGTATTTGTTGCTAACTTTGGCAAGCGCTTCTTTTAATAGATATTCTGAGTTGCCGTTTCTTATTAAGGCAATTTCAGCGGCGATTAAATCGGTATTGGAAGGAATAACATCAATTTTTACTTTGTCTGAATGCATAATAGCATCTTCAATGCTACATTCGCCTAATAATAATTCGCAAGTGGATTTTTTTAAGTCGTGTTTATTGATGCCGCAACCCATTGTCGCATTGCCTTGTGGGTCAATATCAACCATTAATACACGCTTCCTGATAGCTCGAAGTGCAGCACTTAGATTGACTGCGGTCGTCGTCTTGCCAACGCCCCCTTTTTGATTTGCAACTGAAAAAACGACGGACATTACTTTTGTAATACTGTCAGCGCTTTAAGTAAGTTGCGTGCTTCATGCACAAAATAATCTTTTTCAAGTCTTTCAAGTACCTTTTTATCTGTCTCTGTTTTCTTCTTATCTTGTGCATCTAAGATTTCTTTAGAAGACAATTTAGAAGGATCTTCCACTTCCAAATGACCATCCAAATCACTTTCTTTGGTGTTGGTGATTTCGTCTTTCTTTTCATCCTCTAGACTGATATTTTTCAGTTCAACATCAGGCACAATACCTTTAGCTTGAATAGAGCGCCCGTTTGGCGTGTAGTATCTTGCAGTGGTGATTTTAAGTCCGTAACCACCTTCAAGCTCAAGAATAGTTTGCACTGAGCCTTTACCGAATGAAGTCTTACCCATGATGATTGCGCGTTTATGGTCTTGCAATGCACCTGAAACAATCTCTGAGGCTGAAGCAGAGCCTTCATTAATTAAGACTACCATTGGTGCACCATTTAATACATCGCCTGGGTCGGCGCTAAATTTAATGTTGTTGTTTTTAAGTCTACTCTTGGTATAAACAATCAAGCCAGCATCATCAAGGAATAGATTAGAAATATCAACTGCACCATCTAAAATACCCCCTGGGTTGTTTCTTAAATCAAGAATGAGCGATTTTAAATCACCTTTGTTTTCATCAACTAGGCGCTTAAGGGTTTCTTGTAATAAATTAGCGCTTGGTTTTTGAAAACTGGAAACACGAACATAACCAATGCCATCTTTAAGTAAGTAGCCTTTGACTGAGATAATGGTGATAATTTCGCGAGTAATTTTTACCACGAATGGCTTGGTATTTTTACGCACAATCGTAACTTTAATATCGCTACCTGGCTTACCACGCATCAATTTAACGCCATCCTCTAACGACATACCGTTGACAGGTTTGTTACCAATTTTAACAATCTTATCACCCGCTTGAATGCCAGCTTTATAAGCAGGAGTGTCATCAATCGGTGAGATGACTTGAATAAGATTGTCTTTTTTGTTGATGACGATACCCAATCCGCCAAACTTACCCGATGCACTTTCTAATAAAGACTTTTGCGCTTTTGGCTCTAAATAAGTCGAGTGTGGGTCTAAGCCACTCACCATACCTTTGATGGCGTTGGTGAATAGTTTTTTATTGTCAACATCTTCCACATACAGTCTTTTAATCTGACTGTAAACTTGGGTAAATGCTTCAAGATCACTGAAAAATGCTTCTAACTTTTGTTTTTCTGTGGTAGTTAGTTTTTTACTTTCCGCGTTTTTTTCTGTGGCATTACAGGCGCTAAGTACAAAAAAAGTACAAAAAATTATTAGAGATAACGGGTGTTTTAAGGGATTCAAGAAAATCATAATATAATTATTCGTTTAATAAAGGATATAATAACAAGGTTGTGAATTTTACTTGTTTTATTTGTTAGATAATGGAGAAAAATATGAAAAAATTAAATATAATTCTATTGGTATTTAGTATGTTGGTGTCATCGCTTGTGTTTGCCTATGAGAATCCCTCTTTTTATGAAGCGGCAACAAACGAAACGCCAATACTAAAAGATAGCCCTGTTAAAGCGATACAAACAACTATCATTAAACTCAATCAATTAACCAATGTAGCTACTTACTCGCCACAAATGATGGGTTTCCTTGTTAATCGGGAAATTACACCGTTATTTGATTTTGAGTATATTGCTGATGAAGTCTTGTCAGCGAGCCATGTAAATCTAAATAACGAAGAAGTTGAATATTTTGCTAATTCATTGAGGCAAAATGTTATCAACACCTTGTTAACGAAATTAGCACAAGGTCGTTCAAGTTCGCTTGATTTTGTTTATGCAAGACCAATGGATGGTAATATGATTGTTGTTAGATTAAACGCCAAGGGTTATTCTAGATACGGTTTTAATGTTGATTTGTCCTTCCACAAAAGCAAATCAGGTAAATGGCAGATTTTTGATGTGGCACTTGGGCACGACAATTTGATTAATTACTATCAAAGAATGGTATTGATTAAAGTAAGAAGATATGGCGTGTATGGTATGTTAGGTAGAATTTAAAAAACAAAATTATGATGAAATTATTAGAAAAAGATGAAGATATTAATAAGGCAACCAAAGCGCTAAAAGCGATGGCACACCCCCTGCGTTTAAAGATTTTATGTGTATTGAAGAGTGATGAATTACCAGTGTTAGAAATTGTAGAGCAAGTTGGCTCTTCTCAGTCTAACATTTCTCAGCATATTGATATCCTGAGAACCAAAGGTATTATTGAATCACGGCGTGATGGTAATAAGATTTTATGCAAAGTAAAAGATGAGAAAATTTTGAAATTAGTTGCCAATATGCAAGCGGTTTTTTGTTCTAAAAACGACTAATTTAAACACTTTTGTATACTGAGACCTTTGCATAAATATGAATAATCATCAAAATGCCATTTTTCACCAACTTGACAATTTTATGAACTTTGCTATGACTGTATTTCATAAAATCACCAAGTCGGCAAAACTTGTCATTTTGCTAATCATCCCTACTTATGCAAAAGTCTCATACTAATACTAATTATGCGCTCGTAGCTCAATTGGATAGAGTCTTGGCCTCCGAAGCCAAATGTTGGGTGTTCAAATCACCTCGAGCGCACCATACTATATGACATACCCTGATATCAATCCAATCGCATTAGACTTAGGCTTTGTCCAGATTTACTGGTACGGCATAATGTATCTATTGGCTTTTTTGAGTGCTTACTTATTGGCAAGTTATCGCACTAAGCAACTGAATGATTGGAGCAAACAGCAAGTAGAAGATATGATTTTCTACGGCGCCATAGGTGTTGTTTTTGGCGGTCGTATAGGTTATATGTTGTTTTATAATTTTGCTGCTTTGTTGTCAGACCCATTGTCTATCTTGGCTGTGCAAGATGGCGGCATGTCATTTCATGGTGGATTTTTAGGCGTGTTGTTGGGGATGGCATTATTTAATCGTAAATACAACAAAACCTTTTTTGCGACGATGGATTTTGTTGCACCACTTGTACCGTTAGGTTTAGGTTTTGGTCGACTGGGTAATTTTATCAATAGCGAGCTTTGGGGTAAGGTAACCACGAGTCCGTTTGGGCTCTATATTCAAGAGCAGGGTGTTGCGCGCTATCCATCACAATTGTATGAAGCCTTTTTAGAAGGCTTGGTATTATTCGTCGTTCTGTGGATATTTAGCAAGAAACCGCGTGCACCGATGACAATTTCTGCGTTATTTTTAATTTTGTATGGGTTGTTTAGATTTATAATTGAGTTTGTTAGAGTGCCTGATGTGCAGTTGGGTTATCTGGCATTTGGCTGGCTTACTATGGGGCAGTTATTAAGTTTACCAATGGTCATGTTGGGCATCTACTTACTTTTAAAAGCCAACAGAGCGTTGAGATGAAAGCATATATTGATATTGGCAGACGAATCTTAGACGAAGGTGTATGGCTGTCTAATGTGCGTACTGGGCAAAAAACCTTGGCCATTATTGGCACCACCTTTGAATATGACTTGTCTGCTGGCACAGTGCCAGTGGTTACCACCAAACAGCTCTTTTGGAAATTAGCCATTGCTGAAATGTTGGGTTATATTCGTGGCTATCAAAGTGCAGCTCAATTTAGAGCATTGGGTTGCAACACTTGGAATGCCAATGCTAATAAAAACCAAGCATGGTTAGATAACCCGCATAGAAAAGGTGAAGATGATATGGGGCTTTGTTACGGTGTGATTGGTCGTGCTTTCCCTGGTATTGAAGACGATGAGCCACTGGACCAATACAAAAAGATTGTGAGTGATTTATCTCGTGGTATTGACGACAGGCGTGAAATTATGACCTTCAATCACCCTAATCTTATTCATCGTGCATGTTTGCCAGCGTGTTTGCACACGCATCACTTTAATTTATTAGGCGATGATTTGTATCTTGAGAGTTATCAGCGTAGTAGTGATTATGTACTTGGGCAGCCATTTAATCATTTTCAAGTGGCGTTTTTATTATTAATTACCGCGCAAATTACGGGCAAGAAGGCTAAGAAGATGCGTCACCATTTGTCAAATGTACATCTGTACGAAAATCAAGTTGAAATTTTTAAAAATGAGCAGATGAATCGTGAGCCATTACCTCTGCCAAAACTTAACATCAATCCAGAAATTAAAACCTTGCAAGATTTAGAAACTTGGGTGACAATTGATGATTTTGAACTGCTTGATTATGAGCATCATCCAGCAGTGAAATACCCATTCACAGTATGAACCTACCTCAATGCCCAAAATGCAGTTCCAAATATGTTTATGAAGATGGCAATCTTTTGGTGTGTCCTGAGTGTGCTTACGAGTTCTCAGTGGATGATTTAGACGAGAAAGAGCGTGTTATTAAAGATGCAAATGGCAATGTTTTGAAGGATGGCGATACAGTAAGCGTTATCAAAGATTTAAAAATTAAAGGCTCTCAATCGGTGGTGAAAGTGGGCACTAAAGTTAAAAATATTCGCCTGTGTGATGGCGACCACGATATTGATTGTAAAATTCCAAGCTTTGGTGGAATGAAGCTTAAATCCGAATTTGTCAAGAAAGTATAGTTACTTCCAAATATCAACTGTAATCCCTTGTTCTCTTAACTTGTCAGACTTATGCTCAATATAGCGCTGAAAGTTTGACTGAGTTTTGTATGCACCTGTCAAAACATAATCCATAATGCTATGCAAGTGATACTGCTTGAAATAAGCATCTTTGCGAATAATTTCATGACCAGCCTTGTCAAAGAAAACAATGGCAGGTTTGTAGGTAAGTTTTAACGCCTCATACCAATCTTTGGCGGTGGTGCGCTGGCCTGATGGGGTAATCAATTTTTCATTAGACAGAGCATCCAAACGCACGACTTGCATTTGTTGTAAGTAGTCTTGTGTTTGCTTTAATGGCATTAATTGAGTATGAAAAAAATCACATTGCGTGCAGTTTGGTTCTTCAAAAAAGACAGCTAAAACTTTTTGTGCTGGTCGGTTTTTGCTCCGCATTAATAAATGCGGAGGTGAGGCAAAGATTGTATGCGAGTTAAGCTTACCAGTCTTGTTTTTCTTTAACTTGTTAAGGTAGTCGGCGTAAGATTCTGTGAGATAGACTTGGCTGGCAATATAATCTAGCGTGGTGTGCATTTTATCAATAGATTGATAACCATTGAGTCTGAGTAGAGTTCTCCCCTGAGGATTTAAAAAAACAAGGGTAGGGGTAAACTGGATTTTCATATGTGCTGAAAATTCCTTTTCAGTAAAATCTTTACCTGTCCAATCGCTCAAAGTTGTATCGCCCCACATATTGATTTCAATCACATCAAAATCTTTTTGTAATTTGGCAACTAATTTCTTATCATGAAAGTTATCTTTGACTAATTTAGCGCAGTAAGGGCAGCCATTTTGATGAAAATAAATCATGACGTGACGACCTTTGTCATAGGCTTCTTCTAAGTCTTCAGAAAAATCCATAAAGGTTGTTTTGAACCAGTCAGGCAAAATATCAATGGTTTCTGCACCTAAAAAATCCCCTTGTTTGAGCACTTCTTGAGCAACAGACATGGATGAAAGACATAAAGAAAATATTAGAAATACAATGCGCATGCGTTGATTGTAGTCCTAAAGTTAAGCCAATGCAAATTTGGGGTTAAATACCACTAAAAAATATTTAACTGCTAAGCTAGAAAAGTCTTGCTAGACTGCATTAACACTTTCAATGCCTTTTTGTGGCAAAAATAGTCCACAACCTAGTAGGCGATGCTTGCCAATGCCTATTTCTTGGAGTTTGACAGATTCTGCTTTTCTGAGGTCGGCTATCATCAAAGAGCGTGTATGAATGGCACCTTCTGGCATTGATATTTTGCGTTTTAAACCTGCCATCATCTTTTTAGGTTGAATACCTAGTGCTTGAAGTTGTGTGAATGAGGTTTGTAAAAAGGTTTCTTCACTGGCATTTTTGTCACACATAATATGTTTGGCAAAAACGATTTGCATATCACTCATCAGTTTTGACTTTAACGCCTTGACTATGTCAATCTGATAGTCGCCTAAATTTAGTGTTTTTCCAACCAAAACCTCCGCCTCAGCTAACTTTTCTTGAGGCATTCGAATATTAAGTTTAGAGCGTTTAGAAGGGTAGTAAAAGCCAGATTCATGGTTTTGTTCCCAGCCATTGCCATCAGCCACACTAATATCAAACACACCAGCATTGGCTTCTTTTAGCCAAGGTAGGTGTTTGAGTAATGCCTGAGACAGAAAATAAGCATGGTCAATGGGTAAAATTTTGGCGTGAATAGTAAACACAGCATCTTGAATCGTCTCAGGAAGCGTAAAATGCTCTTCTTTAATATCTTCTTGCCAAAACATAAGAATAATTGGATTTTATAATGGCGTTAATTATATATAGACACCTATTAAACAATGAACGAATTACAGAAAAAAATTAATTATCAATTTAAAGACATTGCTTTATTGAGGCAGGCATTGACGCATCGTAGCATGGGCAAGGGTAATAATGAGCGTCTTGAGTTCTTGGGCGATAGCGTATTGGGTGTGGTGGTTTCTCGTGAGTTGTATAAGCGTTTTCCAAGTATTGCTGAGGGTAAGCTGTCTCGATTTAAGTCTTATGTGGTTAGAGGACAAACGCTATCGTTGATTGCAACCAAACTGGAGTTATCAAATTTATTAATTTTGGGTTCGGGCGAGTTGAAAAGTGGCGGACACAATCGTAAATCTATTCAATCTGATGCAGTAGAGGCTATCTTGGGTGCTATTTTCTTGGAAGCAGATTTTGATATTGTTAATCGGGTAATTCTAGATTTGTTTAAAGAATACATAGAGAGCATTAATCCAAATGACACTCTAAAAGATTTTAAAACGCAGTTGCAAGAACGCTTGCAAAAGTTTGGGCAAACACTACCACAGTATGACCTAATCAAAACTGTAGGCAAAGACCATAATGCAAAATTTACGATTAATTGCTTTTTAAAAGACCAATCAATACAAGTTCAACAAGAAGCCAAAAGCATCAAGAGAGCAGAACAAATGTGTGCTGAGGTTTTGCTAGAAAAATTAAAAGAGCAAAAAGCCTCATGAATCATAAGGCAGGTTTTATTGCAGTTATAGGTCGCCCAAATGTGGGTAAATCGACTTTAACCAATGAGCTTATTGGTCAAAAACTCTCCATTACCTCGCACCGACCGCAAACCACACGCCACCGTATTCATGCTATTGACACCACTGATGATTATCAAATGGTGTTTGTTGATACACCAGGTATGCATATTGGCAACACTAAGGCTATTAATGCTTATATGAACAGAGCTGCCAGTTCTAGCATTAATGATGTTGATATTATTTTGTGGTTAGTTGAGGCAGGTAAATGGACCAAAGAAGATGCTCGTGCTTTGGAGCATGTAGCAAAAGCGCAAGTACCCGTTATACTGTGTGTGAATAAGATTGACAAACTCAAAGACAAGAGCGCAGTTTTGCCTTTTTTAGCAGAAATTGGAAAAAAATATCAACCTGATGATTTGTTCCCACTTTCAGCGTTTAACAAGCCTGATACCAAAGCACTGCGAGCATTAATTTTAAAATATTTACCAGAGCGGGATAATATTTTTGATGCCGATTATGTAACCGATAGAAGTGAAAAATTTGTCGTTGCTGAATTTATCCGTGAAAAGCTAATGCGCCATTTGACGGATGAATTACCTTACGATATTACTGTTGAAATTGAACAATATGAATTAGAGGGTGAAATGCAAAGGATTGCTGCCAGAATTTTTGTTGATAAAATCTCACAAAAAAGCATCGTTATCGGCAATAAAGGCGAGATGTTAAAGCTCATTGGCACCGAATCTCGTCAAAGTATCGAAGGTTTTTTGCAGCGTAAAGTATTTTTAAAACTTTGGGTTAAAGTCAAACAAGGCTGGTCTGATGACAAGCGTTCACTCGCTTCATTGGGATATGATTAATTAAAAGATATTTGTCAATGACGCAATTTAGTTTTGAGGTAGTTACATACAGCACATACAACCTTGTAGATACCCAATTAAAATTAATATTAGCACAGTATTTGGTGGTTAATTATGACTAAGATTGATTTAACCTCCGCTTTTTTGATTCATCGTCGAGCGTTTAAAGAGTCTTCTTTATTGTTAGATTTTTTTACCCAAGAGCACGGCAAGATTCGTCTAGTGGGGCGAGGCTTGCGCAAGTCAAAAACACCCTTGCAAATGTTTCAACATATGAAAATCTCTTTTTCTGGTAGAGGTGAACTTAAAACATTAACGACTTGGGAGGCAGATGATGAGCCAAGAAATTTACAAGGAGAAACGCTGATACTGGGAATATATACAAATGAGTTGATTGCTAGATTATTACAAGAACAAGACCCGCATGCTGCATTGTTTGATGCTTATAAGGCATTCATCAGTCAGATTACCAAACTAGATCAGCAAGCAAGATACTGGTCGCTCAGATTGTTTGAAAACAATCTATTGTTTCAATTAGGTTACGGCTATGATTTAGAGAGTGATGTGCATGGCGATGACATTGCACAAGGGGCTTATTATGAATATCAGTCGCAATCTGGTTTTGTGCGTAGCGACATAGGTAAAATATCGGGAAACACAATTCAACGGATGTTGGCAAAAGATATATTAAATAGGCCGGATGTTGAGCAATTAAAATTATGTAGAAATTTAAACAGGGCGAGATTGCAACCGTTACTCGGCAACAAACCCTTGCAAAGTCGCTCTTTATTCTTTACCAAGTAGACAAAATGAGTATTTATTTAGGGGTCAATATTGACCATATAGCCACAATTAGACAAGCCAGAGGCACAAACTATCCATCCCCAGTAGCAGGCGCGTTGTTATGCGAAAAATCAGGTGCAGACAGTATTACTTTGCACCTGCGTGAAGACAGACGCCATATTCAAGATGAGGATGTGGTTGTCTTGCGCGAGAAACTCACCACTAAAATGAATTTAGAAATGGCAAGTACCGATGAGATGATTGCTATTGCTGGCAGAATAAAACCGCAAGATTGTTGTCTAGTACCAGAAAAACGCGAAGAACTCACCACCGAGGGCGGGCTAGATGTTGTGAGTCAAATTTCAAGAATGACAGATGTTTGTGCACAGCTTAAAGCCTCTGATGTTGTTGTCTCCTTGTTTATTGATGCACAAAAAGACCAAATTGACGCCGCCAAGCAATGCGGTGCACCCGTGATTGAGCTGCATACTGGACATTACGCCGACACCACAGGCGCTGAACAACAAGCTGAATTTGAACGCATTAAAAATATGGCAACTTATGCCCATTCAATTGGCTTACAAGTCAATGCAGGACACGGACTAACACTAGAAAACACCAGAGCAATTGCACAATTACCTGAGATTGTTGAGCTTAATATTGGTCATTCAATTATTGCCAGAGCGGTATTTGTTGGGCTTGAGTCTGCTACTAATGAGATGAAAAATCTAATGTTGGAGGCAAGAGTATGATTTATGGCGTCGGCACTGATATTATTAATATTGAGCGAGTTGAGCAAATATTAAATAAAAACAAAGACGGCTTTGTACACCGTGTACTGTCTGAACACGAACAAGCGCTATTTGCCAACAAAGGCGATAGTGCTGCGTATTGTGCCAAACGCTTTGCTGCCAAAGAAGCTTTTGCTAAAGCCCTAGGCACAGGCATTGGCAGGATTGTCAGTTTTCAAGATTTAACCATTAGAAACAACGAACAAGGCAAACCCTATTTTATTCCCAGTGAAAAACTACGCTTATATCTCGTCGATCGAAACATCAAACAGGCACATTTAAGCCTATCTGATGAAAAATTTAATGCCGTGGCATTTGTGGTCTTAGAATTAGGCGAAAAAAACGAAGCCGAAAAAGACGAATACGGCACAACTTTCTAGCCCCAAAAACCCCAGTGTGATTTAGGGCGCACCCTCTAGTTAATGTATTGACCAAACCCCGCTTTGTAAGCCTCTCGCTTTGTGCCTTCACAGCCAAACTTTTTTGCAGTTTGGTAGCTTGATACCGCTAAGGGATGTTGTTCCAGCACAGGCACAGGCGTTCTGTGCATTTTAAAACGCTTTAGCCCTTGGTTCATTTTGCGATAACCCGCTGTATTTAACCCAGCACAGTTTTCGTTGTAATATTTTACTGCACCTATCATTATCAGCATTTCGTTAGGCGACAAGGCTTTAACTGTCAATGTTGTTGTTAATAATAAAAATAGAAATATTTTTTTCATTGTTTAAATGTTTTTAATGTAGCGGGAAAGTGTTTTGATACTAGCAGACAGTTCTCCTTCTTTGTCTAACGATTCTTGGTTGTTTGTGTTGTTAGATGAAGTGTTTTCTTTGAATAATAAGGCTTGACGCACGCTGGTAAAACTGTCTCTGAGGAGTGATAACTCCTCTTTTTCGATATTGTCAATTCTGGTTAGATTTAAGGAGGCAGTTAAAATGCCTGTGGCAATATCAATGTGGTTATTTTGAGTGATCAGTTGTTGGGTTAATTGGCGAATTTTCCAATCGTGCCTTAGGAGTGCTGTGCCAGCAAATGCCAAGACAAAACTGGGGGAAAATAGAACCAAATGGAAGGAGGATAGGTTGCTAATATCAACTGAAAAAATCTTGCTGTAGTAAATATACCCTGCTATTAGTATTGCCGAGAAAAACAAAATAATGCCAAACTGCATTAAGAATGTTGAGTTTTTTTTATAGGTTTTAAGCGTGTCAGAGCCATCTTTATTGGAATTTGATATTTTTTCGATTGCGTCCTCTAATTCTTTGTCTTGACTCTCATCGCGTTGTACTGTTGCGTTCTTTAATTTGATTTTTAAAAGGGCTACTTGTTCGGCTTCCGCTGTTTTTTCCTCTAATTTTTCCTCTAATTTATCTATTTCAATTTGCTTATCTTTTTGATTTTGAGTGTTGTCTTCTAATTGTTGTATTTTTCTCTTTAATTCTTTCTTTTCTTGAATAGCTTGTTCGGCGTGTTTTATTTGTTGTTGTAATTGTGTTACTGTGTCATCATCAGTTAATCCTAATATTGCTCGTTGTGCCTGATCAACAAAGGCGTGTTCTGTATTTATAGCCCCTCGCAAATCCACCCCTCGCAAATCCACCTCTCGCAAATCCACCTCGTATAAATTTGCCCTTCGCAAATTTGCCCTTCGCAAATCCACCTCTCGCAAATTCGCCCCTCGCAAATCCACCTCTCGCAAATCCACCTCTCGCAAATCCGCCCCTCGCAAATTCGCCCTTTGCAAATTCGTTCTTCGCAAATCCACCTCTCGCAAATCCGCCCCTCGCAAATCCGCCCCTCGCAAATTCGCCCTTTGCAAATTCGTTCTTCGCAAATCCACTCCTCGCAAATTCGCCCTTTTACCTTTATCCCCCCCGCCTGTGTGTAACCAAAATTGATGTTCAGATAAGATTTCCCTCAGTTGCTCGGCGCTAATTTCTCTCATAAACTGTTTAGATTATTTCTGATAAAAACACAGATAATTCACACTCACATCACTTTCAAGCTTATAAGTTTTTGTAAAAGGGTTGTAAGTCATGCCAATCATGCTTTTTAGGGTTAAATCTGAGTGTCTTGCCCATTCGTCCATTTCGCTCGGTTTGATGAACTTGTCCCAGTCATGAGTGCCTTGTGGCAGGAGTTTGAGGATGTATTCTGCGCCAATAATGGCAAATAAGTAAGATTTTGCATTGCGGTTAAGGGTGGAGAAAAATAGCTGCCCATCAGCTTTAACGAGCGCACTACAAGCTTTGATGATTGAGGATGGGTCAGGCACATGTTCTAGCATTTCTAGGCAGGTTACAATATCAAAGGCTTGAGCGTTATCTTTGGCAAAATCTTCGACAGGGATTTTTTGATAATCTACTTCTAAACCCGACTCAAGTAAGTGTAGTTTGGCAACTTCTAAGCCTGCTTCTGCCATATCAATACCGGTAACAATCGCACCTTCTAGAGCGAGGGATTCTGCTAAGATGCCACCACCACAGCCAACATCAAGGATTTTTTTGTCTTTTAACGAGCCACCACATTTTTCTTTAATGTAGTTTAGGCGTAGTGGATTAATGTCATGTAGTGGTTTGAATTCAGAGTTTTTATCCCACCAGCGCGATGCTAATGCGGCAAACTTATTAACTTCATCAATATCTACATTGCTCATAATGCTTGCACTGCTTGCAAAACCTCTTCAACATGACCTTTAACTTTAACTTTATCCCAGGCTTTAAGAATATTACCTTTGGCATCAATGATAAAGGTAGAGCGCACAATGCCCATATATTCACGCCCCATGAATTTTTTTAGCTGCCAAACATCAAATGCTTCACATAAATCTCCCTCTACATCGGCAATCAATTCAAATGGAAATGCTTGCTTGGTCTTGAATTTTTCATGTTTGGTTAAATCGTCTTTTGAGACACCATAAATGATGGTATTGGCGTCTAAAAATGCTTGATGATTGTCTCTAAAATCTTGCCCTTCAGTGGTGCATCCTGGCGTGGCATCTTTGGGGTAAAAATACAAAACGATATTGTGCCCTTGCGTATCAGGAATGCTAATTTCTAAATTGCTTGTGGCTTGGCAGGTAGTTGGTTGGACTTTATTCATAACGGTATAATTTCGGGTTTAAAAATTCCAATTTTAACACCTACATGAAAAACATTCGTAATTTTTCAATTATTGCCCATATTGACCATGGAAAATCGACCATTGCCGATCGATTCATTCAATTCTGTGGCGGTTTAAGCGATCGAGAGATGTCAGCACAAGTATTAGATTCAATGGATATTGAAAAAGAACGCGGTATCACCATCAAATCGCAAAGTGTAACACTGGACTATCATGCCAAAAATGGTGAAACTTATCAGCTCAACTTTATTGACACACCAGGGCATGTGGATTTTTCTTATGAAGTCTCGCGTTCACTGTCTGCTTGTGAAGGTGCACTACTCATTGTTGATGCCTCGCAAGGGGTAGAAGCACAAACGGTGGCTAATTGTTATACTGCCATTGAGCAAGGCTTAGAAGTGGTAACAGTACTAAATAAAATTGACCTGCCAGCGGCAGACCCTGAGCGCGTGGTGGATGAAATTGAAGATGTGATTGGTGTTGAAGCGCAAGACGCCGTTCACGCCAGTGCCAAATCGGGTGTGGGTATTGAGGATATCTTAGAGCAAATTGTTGAAAGAATTCCCGCGCCAAAAGGCAGCGTAGAGGCCACAACTAAGGCATTAATTATTGATTCTTGGTTTGATAATTATCTAGGGGTTGTCTCTCTTGTTCGCGTTATGGATGGCGAGATTAAGCCAAAAGATAAGATTAAAATTTTCTCTAATGGCCATGAGCATTTGGTGGATGAAGTCGGTGTGTTTACGCCTAAGCGGGTCAAAACCACAAGCTTAAAAGCAGGTGAAGTGGGTTTCTTAATCGCCAATATTAAAAACATTGACGGTGCACCAGTGGGCGACACGATTACCAGTATTAAAAATCCAGTAACCGAGCCTTTAGAGGGTTTTAAACCAGTGCAGCCTCGTGTATTTGCAGGTTTGTTTCCCATCTCAGGTGAAGATTATGAAAAATTCCGCGATGCGTTGGCAAAACTTAGACTCAATGATGCAGCATTACAATACGAGCCTGAAAATTCTGATGCCCTAGGCTTTGGTTTTAGGATTGGTTTCTTGGGTTTGCTGCATATGGAAATCGTTCAAGAGCGCTTAGAGCGGGAATATGATTTGGATTTAATCACCACCGCACCCACTGTGGTGTATGAGATTTTAGACACTAAGGGCAATACATTGCGTGTTGATAGCCCATCAAAAATGCCAGAAAATCAATTTATTGACGAGTTTAGAGAGCCAATTATTACTGCCAATATTTTAGTAACAGATGAGTTTGTCGGTAATGTGATTAGCCTGTGTGTTTCAAAACGAGGTGTGCAAAAGAACCTAACTTATATGGGTAAGCAAGTCTCAATGGTATATGAGTTACCACTCAATGAAGTGGTGCTTGATTTCTTTGATAGATTAAAATCGGTATCACGAGGTTTTGCCTCAATGGATTACCAGTTTGCACGCTACCAAGCCTCGGATTTAATCCGTCTTGATATTCAAATTAATCAAGAATCGGTCGATGCCTTGGCGCTTATTATTCACCGTGAAGACTCCGTGCGCAAAGGCAGGGAGATTGCCGAAAAAATGAAAGAGCTGGTGCCAAGACAAATGTTTGATGTTGCTATTCAAGCCTGTATTGGCGTCAAAGTGATTGCCAGAACCAATGTTAAAGCCCTTAGAAAAAATGTAACTGCCAAGTGTTATGGTGGCGATGTTTCTCGCAAACGCAAATTACTTGATAAACAGAAAAAAGGTAAGAAGCGTATGCGCAGCGTTGGCAGAGTAGATATTCCTCAAGAGGCGTTTTTGGCAGTTTTGCATATTGATTAGTATTAGTATAGAATATTTTCTTTAAAACACCTAAAATTATGGGAAATAAACTAAAAATAAACACAGACGACCTAAATCTCAGAGACTTGTTGGGCAATGGCAAGAAATACCTTGTACCAAAATTTCAAAGAGATTATTCATGGGGGCAAGAGCAATGGCAAGATTTGTGGGAAGACATTGAATTTATTCATGAGAATGTTGATGAATACCATTATATGGGGTATTTGGTTTTACAAGAAAAAGAAGACAGCGTCTTTAGTGTCATTGATGGACAACAGCGATTTACTACATTCTCACTGATTGTTTTAGCGGCCATTAAAAGATTAAAAGAGATTAATGATGAGGAAAGAGCAAACCTGCTACTCAGAACCTTTATAGGCACTGAAGATTTAACTTATCTAACAATAGAAAATAAGTTAACACTTAATCGTAACAATGATTATTATTATAACCAAGCAGTTTCAGGACAGCCGATACCCAAAAGAAGTGTTAATAAAACTACTAGATTGATGCACGATGCATTAGACTTCTTTTATGAAAATTTTTGTCATGAGCAATTCTCACAAGGTGAAAAGATTAACGCCTTAATTGGAAATGTTGCTAGAAAGACCTTGTTTACTACTATATTTATTGGCGATGAACTTAATGCATATAAAGTTTTTGAAACATTAAATGCTAGGGGCGTGAGATTGTCATCAGCAGATCTGCTAAAAAATTACTTGTTCTCAACAATTGACATCAGTCAAGATATGCCTGATAAATTCATAGATAAACTGGATGAACAATGGGAAAAAATTGGTGTCAATATTTTTGGTAAAAACTACACCGATTACCTTCTAACAGAATGGAACAGTCGTCATAAAAAAGTAAGGCAAAATTTATTGTTTAAATCAATAAAAAAAGAAATAACAAACGACACTCTTGCTAGAAAGTATTTAAATCAATTGAGTAGCCATTGTTATCTTTATGCAGCATTAATCAATCCAGAAGAAGAGTTTTGGAAAGATTTTCCAGAATATAAAGAAATAAAGAGAGACTTGTTGTTTCTGAAAATGTTTGGTATTAGCCAACCAATTAGCCTGTTATTTTCCAGTTGCCTAAATTTTGAATCAGAATTTCATCGTATTCTAAAGTGGATTAAAAATCTGTCATTGCGCTACAATGTTATTTGCAGAGAACACACTGGAGAGCAAGAAAATCTTTATAGTAAAATTTGCGTTGATATACAAGATGGGTGTGGAATTCAAGAGATTAAACAAAAATTACTCACCTTGTACCCAAGCGACGAACGCTTTAAAAGTGATTTTACTGAAAAAACCTTTCCGACCAAACAGTCAAATAAAAAGGCGCGTTATTTATTAGCTCGGTTGGAGGAATACAACAGTAACAATAGTGCAGTAGACGAAAGTAAATTAACCGTTGAGCACATATTACCTGAAGAGTCTGATAATCATTGGTGTGAATATTTTGGAAAGAATTATGCTGTCTTTAATCAGCGTTTAGGCAACATGGCGTTAGTCTCATCTCAAGACAATATGGCTCAAGAGCCATTTTCAGAAAAGAAACCAAAAATATCAAACACAAAATATCAAATTAATGATATTGACTCATATTCGGATTGGGATGAGGTTGCTATCAATTCTAGGCAAAGCGATTTAGCGGATATCGCAGTTTTGTTATGGAAAATACAATAACGACCCAATGCTATTTTCAAAAAAATAATTACTTAGAGATCTTTGCATAAATAGGAATAACCATCAAAAACCCACTTTTCACCCACTTGGCGATTTTTTTAAATCCAGCCTTAGCTCTGCTAGGACAAGCTTTAAAAAAATCGCCAAGTAGGTGAAAAGTGGGTTTTTCCAATCCTCTCTATTTATACAAAGGTCTCTCTAGTTAAATATTTGTCTTTGTAATATTTTTAAAAACCCGATAGAGAGTCCAAAACTTATATAGACTCTAAAGAGAAGGGGTTTTCTTAATAGATAGAATTAAGAATATAACCCAAACGCAATCCTGCTAAGTACACTAAATTAATGGTAGTTTGTTTAACATTGTTTAAATAATCATCTGTTAAAACAATACTGTCTTTAGGGTCTTTTAATTTAACAATATCAGCGTCTATGGCGGAAAATACATTTTTATCAAATTGTTGTAAATCGTTTATCCAGGCTTTAGTGCTAAAACCCATTTGATATTTTTTTGGGTCTATTGTGGTACTTTTTACTATATTGGCAACGAAATCTTTAACTAGGTTTTTAGCAAAAAACTTTTCAGCATTGATGAAATATTCTTGAATGTTTCCTGTTTCTGGTGGGTATTGCTTTCTTGCTGCATCGGTTAAACATCCCATGCCATCCCAAATTGCGTGTAATTCTCTTGTTCTTAAACATTTGCCAGTTGCAGATGTTTTAACAAGAATTGAATTGGCGCCATAGGTTTCTCCATAAGGATTTCTTTTGGTTTTATACACTTTATATAAAGGCTCTATCACATGTAGCGGTTGATGAGCATCTCCGACTAAATGCACTAAATACATTAATAATAAAGACTGTTTAAATTTGCTTAGAGGATTGTCTTTTGGGTTTAATTTGTGTTTTTTGAATGCATGTAAAACCTTTTCAAGGTTCCAGTATAGGTCTAATTTGTAAAAAAGAACTTCGTTTGCATTCTTCGGAAGAGGAATCTTTTGGGGGTTGTGTATTGTTCTGCCAGAAAAATGTGCCTTGCTTAACACCTCAATATTGTGCATATTGTCTAACCAACTAGCGGATATAATGGGATTAAGATTCTTTTCAGAATCGCTAAGTTGATCAAGGATATCTGACAACAAAGGGGTGATTTTTGCTCGTTTTTCTACAGAAAGTTGATTAAGTGCAATATTTAAAATACTTAAGTGACCCTCTAGCCCATAGGCTTTGACCATAGACGGGGCGAATAGCAATGATTGAAATAATAGTACAGAGATAATTTTTTTTATAGGTTTCATATTTTTTATAGGTTTCATTGTTGTTATTGTGAGATTCTATCATATTTTATAAATTGTGTTGGGATTTTTAAGGGTGTTCTTTAAGACAGCAAACGCTCTAAGACAAACTTAGAGCCAAAATAAGCCAACAACAACACACTAAACCCTAACTGTATGGCGGTAATGGCTTGTTTTCCACGCCAGCCAAAGAGTTTGTGCCCAAAGATTAACACAGCGAAAATAATCCAAGCCACTAATGAAAGCACTGTTTTGTGAATAAGGTGTTGTGCAAAGAAATCGTCAATAAAGATAAAGCCGGTAATAAGTGATAAAGTTAGCAGGTAAAAACCAACTCGTAAACCTTGAAACATTAGTCTTTCCATGGTTTGCAATGATGGAAGTTTATTGATAAAACTGTTGATTTTTTTGGCGTGTAAGTAGTTTTCTTGGATTTTTAGTAACACTGATTGACACACTGCCAAAGCAAGCAGAGCGTAGGCAGTAATAGATAAAAATACATGTGAGGCAATGCTTAACGAGATGGTTTTGCCAGCAGTATCAGGGAATAAAAGACTAAAGGCAAGTGATAAAGCAGTCAGTGGATAAACCAAAACACCCAGTGCATGTACGGGCTTGGAGAGTGAGGATAAGAATAACAAAACCGAGATTAACCAAGCAGAAAAAGAGGCGCTGTTGGCAAGCCCAAAGAATACACCGTTAGTCGTCCAAAAATTTGTGAAAGTTAAGGTGTGTGTGATTATGGCAAAACTGAGCAATAAAAAAACGCTTTTTTGGTGTTTGTGCTGAGCGTTGTCTTGTGTGAAAAAACGCATTAATAATAGGGCTGCTAATAAATAAGCGATGATTGCGAAATAAGATAAAAGCATAATCAACTTTGCGTAGGTAAATATAAGTCATTATAATAGTATATTTACCTCTTATTAACACAAAAAATGTTTAACAACTTAACCGATAGACTCTCCAACAGTTTTAAAGCTTTACAAGGCAAAAATAAACTCTCCGAATCCAATATTAAAGACGCTATTCGTCAGGTGCGCCGTGCTTTGCTAGAGGCAGATGTTGCACTTGAGGTGATTAAAGTATTCCTTGATAAGGTACAAGAAAAAGCCTTAGGTTTGAAAGTCGGCGAGGGGCTAAACCCATCACAGGCTTTTATTAAGTTAGTTGAATCAGAATTAACACAGATTATTGGCGGTGAGAACAAAACTCTAGATCTCAAAGCACAACCACCAGCAGTGGTAATGGTAGCAGGTTTGCAAGGTGCGGGTAAAACCACTTCAATTGCCAAGCTGGCGCGTTACTTAAAAGAGCGTGAAAACAAAAAAGTCTTAGTCGTCAGTGCTGATGTTTATCGTCCAGCAGCGATCAAACAATTGGCAGTGTTGGCACAACAAGTTGGCGTGGACTTCTTCCCGTCTAATATTAATGAAAAGCCCGTAAGTATTGTTGCCAAGGCTAAGAAACACGCACAAAAACAATTTTTTGATGTGCTTTTAGTTGACACCGCAGGTCGATTGCATGTGGATAGTGAGATGATGGATGAAATCCAAGTCTTGCAGAAAAAAGTTAATCCGATTGAAACCTTATTTGTGGTTGATTCAATGACCGGTCAAGATGCAGCACATACTGCCAAAGTTTTTGCTGATGCTTTGCCATTGACAGGTATTATTTTAACCAAAACTGATGGTGATGCACGAGGTGGTGCGGCGCTTTCAGTACGCCATATCACCGGCAAGCCAATTAAGTTTTTAGGTGTGGGTGAAAAAGTTGACGCACTAGAGCCATTCCACCCAGATAGAATTGTCTCACGCCTATTAGGCATGGGCGATGTTTTGTCATTGATTGAAGAAATTGGACAAAAAGTTGACCATAAAAAAGCAGAAAAAGTCGCCAAGAAAATGGCAAAAGGGCAGTTTGATTTGGAAGATATGCGTGATCAACTGCTGCAAATGGAACAAATGGGTGGTATAGAAGCCTTGATGGATAAAATGCCAGGCATGGGGCAAATACCTCAAAGTGTTAAGAATCAAATGATGGGGGCAGTAGAAAGTAAAAAAATGGTGGCTATTATTAATTCTATGACACCTAAAGAACGCACGCACACCAAACTTATCAAGGGTTCACGCAAAAATCGTATTGCTAGAGGCTCTGGTACAGGACCACAAGATGTTAATAAACTACTCAAACAGTTTGAAAAAATGCAAAAACAAATGAAGAAAATGGGTGGCGGAAAAATGCAAAAAATGATACAAAAGATGGGCGGTATGCAGGGCGCTGAGGGTGGACTACCAGACCTGTCTAAAATGAAATTACCGCCTATGGGTGGTGGTAACAAGTTCCCTTTTTGAAATTTTGTGTTAAGATTGTTTTGAAAAAGCAGCCGAAAAGTGCTCAATACTGTTTTTAGCGCGACTATCTGTGTTAATTGTCTTTAATATTTTTTTAGCGTGTGATTTATAATTTTTATTACCAGTAATTAAAAATGCTCTTTTTAGATAATCTATTGCCAAGATGGGCTCCTGTTCCAAAAGTTCTGATAGTTCTTCATAATGATCTGCCTGTACTTGGGTGGCTTTTAAGAATTTTTTAAACTCTTCTTTAAAATTATTGTTAAATTCTATGTATTCTGATCGATTGAAATCTGATGGCATTTCAGCTCTAGGTGTTTTAATAATGACAGTTTCTTTCCCCAGTGCTTGTGCTACACCAAGTTCGTAATATAAGTTTGCTTGGGTTTTGATGGGCGTATCTTCGTGAATAATAACAATACATACTGGTACAGATTCAATAATTTTCCATATTTTTAATAAAAAATCTCTACCAGTTCTTTCCGCACTTGCATCTATAACTTTATATTCAAACGATTGACAGCAATCTTTTATAGATTGCTCAATATCTGAAACTAGTTTGGGTTTTGTTTTTCCTAGTTGGGTAATTAAAAAACAATGTTTTGGACGAAATTTAATCAAATAATTGATGGCATCGCCATCAATAGGACTGTAAATAATCACTTACGCTTTTTTGCCACAGGTACTTTAGCATACGGACCATCACTTTTTTTGTGTGAAAGAATACGACCCTTGTCGCGATCAATTTTGACATAACGATTAGTGCGTGGATTTTTAACTTGAATAATATCTGCCATAATCCTTATTATAGATAATTTTATTTATAATTGTTTATGATTTTTGAATACGATAGCGGGCAGATCGCGCGTGAGCCTGTAAACCCTCACCATCAGCCAAGGTAGCAGCGATCTCACCGAGCGTGTTTGCGCCTTTATCAGACATCATAATTAGAGAGGATTTTTTCTGAAAGTCATAAACGCCGAGTGGTGATGAAAAACGCGCCGTGCCTGAGGTAGGCAGTACATGATTAGGCCCTGCACAATAATCACCGATTGCCTCACAGGTATTTCTACCCATAAAGATAGCGCCAGCGTGCTTAATATCATCAAGCATGGATTCTGGGTCTTCAACACAGAACTCTAAATGCTCAGGGGCAATTTGATTGGAAATCTTAATTGCCTCAGTTATGTCTTTGGTGTGGATTAAAGCGCCACGCTCTTTAAGTGCCTTGGCAATAATCGTTTTTCTAGTCATGGTTGGTAAAAGTTTAGCAATGCTTGCTTCTACTTGAGCGATAAAGTCTGCATCAGGACACAATAAAATGGATTGTGCGTCTTCGTCGTGTTCAGCTTGTGAGAATAAATCCATGGCAATCCAATCAGGGTCGGTTTTGCCATCACAAATAATCAATATCTCGCTCGGTCCAGCAATCATATCAATGCCAACTTGCCCAAATACTGCGCGTTTAGCAGTTGCCACATAAATATTACCAGGACCGACGATTTTATCAACCTTTGGCACTGTTTCAGTACCATGAGCAAGGGCTGCAATCGCTTGTGCACCACCCACGGTATAAACGCTGTCTACGCCTGAGAGGTGAGCTGCTGCCAATACCAGTGGTACAATGACACCGTTTGGCGTAGGTACCACCATGATTAATTCTTCAACGCCAGCCACTTTAGCAGGAATAGCATTCATCAAGACCGAAGAAGGATAAGCGGCTTTACCCCCAGGTACATACAAGCCAACACGCTCAATCGGGGTGATTTTTTGCCCCAACATTGTGCCGTTGTCTTCTCTGTAAGTCCAAGTGGTTTGCTTTTGCTTTTCGTGATAGGTGCGTACTCTGTTGGCTGCAACTTGTAATGCGGTTTTTTCTTTGTCGCCTAAGTTGTCAAAGGCAGTTTTTAGCATGTCCGCATCAAGGGTTAAATCTGCCATACTGCTAGCATTAACACCATCGAACTTAATACTGTAGTCAATCAGTGCTGCGTCGCCTTTGGCTTTGATGTTGGCAATAATGTTATCAACGGTATTGATAACTTCTTTGTTTGAAACATCATTCCAAGCGAGTAATTTCGACAGTTTGTGTTGAAAATCAGATTGAGTTGAACTAAGATTGGTTATCATAGATTTCTCTCAATACTTTCAATCCAAGTTTTGATTTGTGTATTTTTGGTTTTGAATGATGCAGCGTTCACCACAAGGCGAGAGCTAATGTCCTCAATGTGCTCAAGTGGCATAAGACCGTTTGCCTTTAGTGTGTTACCCGTGTCAACCAAATCAACAATACAGTGCGCCAAACCAACGACGGGTGCGAGCTCCATTGCACCGTAGAGTTTAATAATTTCAGTTTGTTGGTTTTTAGCGTCAAAATAGCGTTTGGCAGAATTGACATATTTGGTGGCAATTTTCAAGGTGTCTTGTTTTAATTTTTCTTTGTCACTTGCTGCTACCATTAGTTTGCATTGGGCAATATTCAAGTCTAACAATTCAAATAAGCCATTAGCACCATGTTCAAGTAAGACATCTTTGCCAGCGATACCCATATCAGCTGCACCGTGTTGCACGAATACGGGAACATCAGTGGCACGAATAACGATTACCTTGACCTCATCAAGGTTGGTGTCTAGAATTAATTTTCTGGAATTCAGCTCTTTATCGGCAATTTCTAACCCTGCTTTTTTTAGCAATGGTAGGGTTTGTTTAAGAATTCTGCCTTTAGACAATGCGATTGTTAACATAATTTATACTCTTAATTAATCTTGGACTCTTTCAATGTCAGCGCCCAATGATTTTAATTTCTCTTCAATGGTTTCATAGCCACGGTCAAGGTGATAAACACGCTCAATCGTGGTGGTGCCTTTAGCGGCCAACCCTGCCAGCACTAATGATGCCGAAGCCCTTAAATCAGTTGCCATCAAGTGCGCACCAGTGAGTGATTTTACGCCTTTACAAACCACCGTATTGCCCTCTAATGTTAGGTCAGCCCCCATACGCATTAACTCAGGAATGTGCATGAAACGATTTTCAAAAATATTTTCAGTAATGCTACTATGACCTTTTGCAATCGTATTTAATGCGGTAAATTGTGCTTGCATATCGGTTGGAAAATTTGGATAAGTGCCGGTTTTAATACTGACGGCTTTTGGTCGCTTGCCTTTCATGTTAAGGCTGATTGATTCTTTTTCAGTTTTAATGTCAGCACCGATTTCAATTAATTTTCCAAGCACTGAACGCATTGTTTGAGGATTGGCATTTTTAACAGTAATAGAGCCACCAGTAATGGCAGCAGCGATCAAGTAAGTGCCTACTTCAATACGATCTGAGCAGACTGAATACTCTATACTGTTTAATTTACTCACACCTTCAACTGTGATAATTGAGGTGCCAATACCGCTAATTTTTGCACCCATTTTATTAAGGAAATAGCACAAGTCAGAGACTTCTGGCTCTTGTGCAGCGTTGTTAATTATGCTCGTACCTTTGGCTAAAGTGGCAGCCATAATGACATTTTCTGTGGCGGTTACAGTTACTTGGTCAAAATGAATATTTGCACCTATCAAGCCATCAGTTTTTGCGTAAATATAGCCATTTCCAACGCTAATACTAGCACCCAACTCTTCTAATGCTTTCAAGTGAAGATTAACAGGGCGTGTACCAATAGCGCAACCGCCTGGTAGCGACACTTTGGCTTCGCCATATTTTGTCAACATAGGTCCTAGCACCAAGATTGATGCACGCATGGTTTTAACCAAATTGTAATCGGCAACCAAATTATTGAGTTTTGATGAATCAACAAACAAGGAAGAGTTTGATTCTAAAATAAAATCAGCACCCATGCTCATTAACAATCTGAGCGTGGTAGATATGTCGCTCAGCTGCGGTGTATTATTAAGCGTTATTGGACCATCTGCCAAAATAGAGGCAAATAAAATAGGCAATGAGGAGTTTTTAGAGCCTGAAGCTTTAATGGCGCCTTGCAGGGGTTTGCCACCTTGGATAACTAATTTATACATTTATATGGTGAGTTTAATTTTGCGCAAGTTTTTTGATCAATTTTTTAGTTAGGCTATCAATTCCCTTGCGTTTAATATGTGAATCAAATTGTGCCTTGTAAGTTTTAATCAAACTAATACCTGAAAACACTACATCATACACACGCCACTGTTGCGAATAAATCATTTTTATAGAAATACGAATAGGCTTCGGGTCGTTGTTAAGATTGATAGATAACTTGACGATCGACTTGTCATCTTTGCGTTTTACATTAGGATCGGCTGAAATCTTAAGGCTATCAAATTTATCATAAGAACTAAGAGCGCCAGCGTAATCTTTGATTAAAGATTTTACGATATAGTCTTGGAAGATTTGTTGTTGTTGATGATCTAAATTATGCCAGTGTTTTTTTAGCGTCAGTTGCGTTGAAAATTTTATCGCAATATTGGGTAATAATTTTTCCTTGATTAACCCCTTGATATTTTCAGGTGTGGCTTTTTGTTGTGTTCTAAGATCTTGAATTGACGATAGTGTGTTTTCGAAAATACTAAGTGCAGCTGCACTTGGTGTATTAAAGTCGTTAATTGACAAGATATTGTTTGTTGCTAAAGCCATATTCATCGATAAAATAGACCCTATAATAAGTAGCGTTTTAATCATTTTTTAATTACATAGACTTTTTAAAAGTTTTTTATTTTACCCGATGGCGCCAGAAAAACTAAAAAATTTAACAACGCAACCCGGTGTTTATCAAATGCTTGATAAACAAGGCATGGTGATTTATGTCGGTAAGGCAAAAAATTTAAAAAAACGCGTATCCAGTTATTTTAGTAAAACCCATCAAGACGATAAAACCAGAGTGCTGGTTGCTAATATTGATGATTTTGATGTGGTGATTACCGACACAGAAACACAAGCATTGTTGTTAGAAAACGAGCTGATTAAGCAGCACAAACCCAGATATAACATTTTGCTAAAAGATGCAAAGAGCTACCCCTATATTTATATCACCAATGACAAGCACCCAAAAGTGGGTTTTTATCGAGGCACAAGGCATAAAAATTATCAATTTTTTGGTCCTTATCCATCCGCACATGTGGTGCGAGACTCGCTGAATTTATTAAAGAAAATTTTTAAAGTTAGGCAATGCGCTAACGCCACCTATCGCGCTCGCTCACGACCTTGTTTAGAATATCAGATCGCGTTATGTAGCGCACCATGTGTGAATAAAATCAGCGATAAAGATTACGCACAAGATGTCAAAATGATGTCGCTTTTTTTATCAGGAAAGAGTGTGCAAACGCTGGACAACATCTCACAAAAAATGCAAGCAGCCGCCAAAAATCAAGAATTTGAATTAGCAGCGCACTTGCGTGACCAAATGATTGGACTACGCACGATTCAAGAACAGCACAGCTCTCAAAGTATGGGTAATATGGATGTTATTAGTGTCGCCACGCAAGAGGGCGTTCATGCTGTCGAAGTGTTATTTGTACGCTCAGGCAAGCAAATTGGTCAAGAATGTATTTTTCCAAAACACACCAAAGGCAAAGACACCACAGAAGTTTTGTCGGCCTTTTTGCCCTTGTATTATTTAGGCAAAGACACCCCTACGCAACTATTACTCAGTGAAAAATTATCAGATAAAACATTGATCGCCCAAGCGCTATCTACCAAAATTATTGACACACCACAAAAAGACAAGCGCCACTTTCTAAAAATTGCCGATTTAACCGCACAGGAAAACCTAAAACAACATCTGGCTTCTAAATTCACCAAACGCGTACAACTAAAGCAACTACAAACCACGCTTAATCTTAAAACCCTACCAAACACCATGGAGTGTTTTGATATCAGCCACACCATGGGTGAGGCAACTACCGCATCCTGCGTGGTGTTTGACAAAGGATTGCCAAAGATTAAAAAATATCGCCAATTTAATATCAAAAATATCACCCCAGGTGATGACTACGCAGCCATGAATCAGGCAGTTTTTAGGCGTTATTCGCGTTTATTGAAAGATAAAAAACCCTTACCTGATGTGGTGTTTATTGATGGTGGTTTGGGACAACTCAATCAAGCGATTATGGTGATGGACTCCATTGGTGTTGAATCTATTCAACTCGTTGGCGTGGCAAAGGGCGAAGGGAGAAAAGCAGGGCTGGAAACTTTGATACTGGTTAAAGACGGCAAAACACAAAAAATCAACCTACCACCACACGACCAAGCCCTGATGTTGATTAACCATATTCGTGACGAATCACATCGCTTTGCCATTAAAAACCACCGACAAAAGCGCGGTAAAAAACGCACAACCTCAGCACTTGAAGGCATTGAAGGTATCGGCAAAGCACGCCGAACAGCACTACTTAATCATTTTGGTGGTTTGCAAGAGCTCAAGCAAGCCTCTGTTGAAGAAATGCAAAAAGTCAACGGCATTAGCCTTACCTTAGCGACTAAAATAGCCAAAACCCTTAAATAATCAATTCAGCCATGTTTATCCTTCGTCTTTTAGTTATCGCATTTATTATTGGTTATGTTGTTTGGAAGATAAACAATAAACTACTGGGTAAAAATCTCAAACTTGCTCAAGTGATTGCTGCAGCTTTGGTGGTGACTTCATTGGTGTATTTAGTGCTTGGGATTTTATCGTATTTGATTGAGCCTTAAATCAAGCAAAGCTTAATTATTTTTTAATCTTGTCGCTGCGTGGCAACGCTCGGTACTTTTTCTACTTGTCTAGAGAAAGTACCCAAAAAGAAGACATCCACTAAAAGCTATCTAAAGCACTCTAAACTTGTTGCGCTACCTTTGTAAACAACAGCACAAGGGATTATCACTCCACTTCGTCAAGATTGCTTTGATGATTTTTATCAGACCTTTAGAAAATACACCAGGAAATTATAAACATAAAGAGGGTTGATTGATTTTCTATCAATTGGCACTGCATTAAAACCAATTATGCTAAATGTACGAGGGATTTTGATTGTTAGTTTTGTTAAAGAAATAATTAGTGTCAGAGTGTTGTTTTTTATAAAAACCAGCTAACAAACAAATCCCTTTTATGATATACTTTTGATATACATAAAAATAAAGCAAAGAAATATGCAAACAACCGTTTCCAAATGGGGTAATTCAGCAGGGTTAAGATTATCAAAATCAATTACAAGTCAACTGCACATTTCTATAGGGGATAAGTTGGATATTAATATTGACAAAGGTAGAATTATCATTAAACCTGTGGTTAAAAAACACAAGCATAATCTCGATGAATTATTGGCACAGGTGCCTAGTGATTACCAAGTGAGTGAGGTTTTTTCAGATACTCAAGGCATAGAAAAATTGTGAGTTATATTCCTAAAAAGGGTGATTTTGTCGTCCTTAGTTTTAATCCACAATCAGGACATGAGCAACAGGGAAGAAGACCCGCTTTGGTGATTAGCAATACAAGTTTTAACAAAAGAATGGGGTTGGCTGTTGTTTGTCCTATTACCAATACTGATAGAAAAAATCCTTTTCATGTTCCTGTTGATAGTGATAAATTAACAGGGTTTGTGATGAGTGAGCAGGTTAAATCGATAGATTACAAAACTAGAAAAGTTCAATTTGTCGCACCAGCAAAACCAAAACTGGTTAACAATGTGTTAGGTATTGTTGACAGTATTATTCAAACATAGATAGATTTAATCATGATTCATTCTGATAAAGGGGATGCCATGCGTTTAATTGGTGTTCTTACTGCGGACTTGAAAAATTAATGATGTAATACCAAATTCAAAAAATAACAATACCATAAATAGTGTATAATAATCATTTTTTTCACCAACAAAACAATGCCAAAAAGAATTCAACTACCTGATGATTTTTATAAACACGAGAGACCTTTGTATAACCCAACAAAAAAAACCCAATCTGCTAAAATAACACCCATCTAAAACAACCATAAAACACCCAAAATGTCTTGGAAAAACACCCAACAAAATTCATTTGCAGATTCTCTTGTTATTGAACATAAATCTCTATCAGAACTAGACGATGTGCATAACATCATTAACTGGGGCG
>NZ_FQTR01000004.1 GCF_900128535.1 bacterium endosymbiont of Bathymodiolus sp. 5 South
GGTGATAATGTGAAAATGGAAGTAGAGCTTCTGTCTCCAATCGCTATGGAAGAAGGTTTGCGATTTGCTATTAGAGAAGGTGGGCGCACTGTTGGTGCGGGTGTTGTTTCTAAGGTGACGGATTAAGGGTAATTTAGTTGCAGAAAGACCGAATATTATTGTATAATGCTCGGTTTTTCGCTAAAAGACACAAGTCAATTATTAATAGGATTTATTAAAGATGAGTAATCAAAACATTAGAATTAAATTAAAGGCATTTGACCATCGTTTAATCGATAAGTCGGCTATTGAAATTGTAGATACTGCTAAGCGTACCGGTGCAAGTGTTAGAGGTCCAATCCCTTTACCGACAAAGAAAGAGCGTTTTACTGTATTGACTTCTCCGCATGTTAACAAGAAGGCGAGAGACCAGTATGAATTAAGAACATATGTTAGATTAATGGATGTTATTAGCCCAACTGATAAAACAGTTGATGCGTTAATGAAACTAGATTTAGCAGCAGGTGTTGACGTAGCGATTAAGCTTAATTAACAAATATAAGTAATAGGAATAGAATCATGGCAATTGGTTTAGTAGGACAAAAATTAGGAATGACGCGTATCTTGTTTGACGATGGTTCGTCAACTGCGGTAAGCGTTATTAAGATTGAGTCCAATCGTGTTGTTCAAACAAAAACAATGGAAGTAGATGGTTACAGTGCTGTACAAGTGACTACTGGCGCTAAAGTCAATAAGAAAGGCGAAGCAAAATTGCGTCGTGTTTCATCAGCGACTAAAGGTCATTACGCTAAGGCTTCACAAGATATCGGTTTAGGCCTTTGGGAATTTAGCGCAGATGCCGATGAAATTTCTGGCAGCACAAGTTTTGATTTGTCTATTTTTGGTGCAGGTCAATATGTTGATGTTACTGGACAATCTAAAGGTAAAGGTTTTCAAGGTGGTGTAAAGCGTCATAATTTTTCGATGCAAGATGCAACACACGGTAACTCAATTTCTCACAGAGCAATTGGTTCTACTGGACAGTGTCAAGATCCTGGTCGTGTATTTAAAGGCAAGAAAATGGCGGGTCACATGGGCGATGAGCAAGTGACTGAAGAATGCCTAGAGATTATTAGAGTGGATAGCAACAGAAATTTATTATTAGTTAAAGGTGCAATTCCTGGTTCTAAGAGTGGCTTTGTTAAAGTAAAGTTGTCTGCCAAGAAAGACAAAGTGAATGCTGGCATTAGTAAGCAACTCCAAGAGCAAAAAGATGCAGCAGTAGCAGCAAAAGAAGCAGAAAGCATAGCGTCAACTGAAGATAACACTGCAGAAGAAACTAAGGCAGAAGAATAAGGTTTAAGATGAAATTACAAGTATTAAACATAAGCACAAACAAATCTAGCGCTACTGAAGTTGCAGAGTCTGTTTTTGCAAGAGATTATAACCCATCATTGGTTCACCAAGTGACAACAGCCTATATGGCTACTGGTCGTCAAGGCTCTAAAGCGCAAAAAAATCGCAGCGCTGTTAGCGGTGGCGGTAAGAAACCTTGGGCGCAGAAAGGTACAGGTCGTGCTCGTGCTGGTACTTCTCGTGGACCTATTTGGCGCTCAGGTGGCGTAACATTTGCTGCGCAACCAAGAAGTTACGCACAGAAAGTTAACAAGAAAATGTACAAAGGTGCCATTAGTGTTATCTTTTCTGAATTAGTGCGCACTGATCGCTTAAAAGTGGTTGCGGCCTTTGATGTTAAAGATGCAAAAACAAAGAATATAACTGCCTTGCTTAAAGCATTAGATGTAAAGGATGCTTTATTAATGACTGATGAGTTAGATGAGAATTTATATCTTTCTTCACGCAATTTATACCATGTTGGTGTTTGTGACACACAGAGCATTGACCCAGTTAGTTTGATTGGTTATGAGAATGTTGTTATTACTGAAGCAGCATTAAAGAAAGTGGAAGGTATGTTATGAATCAAGAAAAAATATTAAAAACCTTATTGGCGCCAATTGTCTCTGAAAAGGCATCGATATTGTCAGCACAAAATCAATATGCATTTAAAGTGCGTGTTGATAGTAATAAGAAAGAAATTAAAGCAGCTATTGAGTCACTATTTGGTGTGACGGTAGAAAATGTAACAACTTCTATTGTGAAAGGCAAGAAGAAAGTATTTAAAGGTAAGATTGGTCGTCGTGTCAATTGGAAGAAGGCAATGGTAAAAGTGTCTGAAGGTCAAATGATTGATGTGACGGCATCTTAAAGAGAGAGATTATGGCACAAGTAATTAAAAGAAAACCAACCTCACCTGGCAGAAGATTTGTTGTTAGTGTTGTTGATAAAGACTTACACAATGGCGCACCTTATGCACCATTGACACAAAGCAAGAACAGAATTAGCGGTCGCAATAACCGAGGTAAGATTACAGTTCGCCATAAAGGTGGTGGACACAAGCGTCGTTACCGCATTATTGATTTTAGACGCAACAAAGATGATATTACTGCAAAGGTTGAGCGCCTAGAATACGATCCAAATCGTAGTGCTAATATTGCTTTGGTTTTGTATGCAGATGGTGAGCGCAAATATATTATTGCACCAAACGGTTTGAAAGTAGGTGATGAGATTATTTCAGGCAGTAGCGTTGCTATTAAAGCAGGCAATGTAATGCCTTGTGCAAACATCCCGTTAGGTAGTGTTATTCACTGTATTGAGCTTAAGCCAGGTAAGGGTGCACAAATGGCACGCAGTGCCGGCACCTCAGCGCAATTAATTGCAAAAGAAGGTATGTATGTCACTTTAAGATTGCGTTCTGGTGAAGTGCGTAAAGTTTTGGCAGAATGTCGCGCAACGATTGGCGAAGTGTCTAAGAAAGAACACAGTTTAAGAAAATTAGGTAAAGCGGGTGCAACACGCTGGAGAGGTGTTAGACCTACTGTTCGTGGTGTTGTTATGAATCCAGTTGATCACCCACATGGTGGTGGTGAAGGTAAAACCAGTGGTGGTCGTCATCCAGTTTCTCCTTGGGGTACACCAACTAAGGGTTATAAAACACGCAGTAATAAACGCACTGATAAGCTTATCGTGCGTCGTAGAAATAAATAAGGGTAATTATGGCTAGATCATTAAGAAAGGGTCCATTTGTTGACGAGCATTTAATCAAGAAAGTATTAACAGCTCAAGAAAATAAAGATAGAAAACCAATTAAAACTTGGTCTAGGCGTTCGGTAATTGTGCCTGAAATGATTGGGTTAACAATCGCAGTACACAATGGCAGAGCACATGTGCCAGTGTCAATTAACGAACAAATGATTGGTCATAAATTAGGTGAGTTTGCAGCAACCAGAACATTTGTTGCACATTCAGGCGACCGTAAAGCATAATACAAGGGTGATTGAGAAAATGAAAGAAGTTAAAGCAGTGCATAAATATGCAAAAACCTCGGCTTTTAAAGCACGATTGGTAGCGGATCAAATTCGTTCAAAGTCGGTAGAAGAGGCACTCAACATTTTATCGTTTAGTAACAAGAAAGCGTCAGTACTTGTTAAGAAAGTATTAAATTCAGCGATTTCAAATGCTGAGAACAACGATGGTTTAGATATCGATGAATTAAAAGTGAGTAGTGTTTATATTGATGAAGGCTCAACAATGAAAAGAATTCGCCCTAGAGCAAAAGGTAGAGCGAATCGTATTTTAAAAAGAACAAGCCATATTACAGTTGGCGTAAGTGCAGGATAGGGTATAAATTATGGGTCAAAAAGTAAATCCAAAAGGTATTAGATTAGGCATCGTTAAAGATTGGGATTCTAAGTGGTATGCGAATTCTCAAGATTATTCTAAGTACTTGTTATCTGATATTGAAGTGAGAGATTTCTTATTTGAGAAGCTAAAATCTGCTTCTGTTAGTCGCGTTCAAATTGAGCGTCTAGCCAACAACGCTAAGATAACTATCCACACTGCCCGCCCAGGTATTGTGATTGGTAAAAAAGGGGCTGATATTGAAGCGTTGAAATCTATTGTTACTAAAATGATGGGTATGTCAGCACATATTAATATTGAAGAAATTAAAAAGCCAGAGTTAGATTCACGTCTAGTGGCAGAAAATATTGCACAACAGTTAGAAAAGCGTGTAATGTATCGTCGTGCAGTTAAGCGTGTATTGGGTAATGCAACGCGTTTGGGTGCACAGGGTATTAAGATTATGGTTAGTGGTCGCTTAAATGGTGCGGAAATTGCACGCTCTGAATGGTATCGTGAAGGTCGTGTGCCATTACATACATTTAGAGCAGATATTGATTATGCACATTATGGTGCAAACACACAATATGGTGTGATTGGTATCAAAGTTTGGATTTTCAAAGGTGAAATTCTAGACCATAAGAAAGGCACATTAGATGAGGTTGCTCGTCGTGGTGCTACTAACCAAATCGCTAAGAAATAAAGGATTGACAAATGTTACAACCTAAACGTACAAAATTTAGAAAAATGATGAAAGGTCGCAACCGTGGTTTAGCAACGGGTCATAAGGTGAGCTTTGGTGAAATTGGCTTGCAAGCTGTCGGCAGATGTCGCATGACTGCAAGACAAATTGAATCTGCTCGTAGAGCGATGACGCGTCATGTAAAGCGTCAGGGTAAGATTTGGATTCGTGTATTTCCAGACAAACCTATTACTAAGAAGCCACTAGAAGTGCGTATGGGTAAAGGTAAAGGTAGTGTTGAATATTGGGTTGCACAAATCAAGCCGGGTCAAATGTTGTTTGAAATGCAAGGGGTTGATGAGACCATTGCAAGAGAAGCATTCCAACTTGCCGCAGCGAAATTACCAGTAAAGACAAAAGTTATTAAAAGGATGGCAATGTAATGGATGTAAAAGAATTAAGAGGGCAAGACGCCCCTGCGCTTAACGACACTTTAATGCGTCTTCTAAAAGAGCACTTTGAGTTGCGTATGCAGCATAAAAGTGCACAGTTAGAGGACGGTTCAAAGTTGAGAAAAGTTAAAAAATCAATTGCACAAGTTAAAACTATTATTAAAGAGAAACAAGCATGAGCGAGAATAAAGTAGAACGCGTATTGACAGGCAAAGTTGTTAGCAACAGTCGTAACAAAACCATTGCCGTTATGATTGAGCGTAAAGTTCGTCATCCCATTTACAAGAAATATATTAAGCGTAGCACTAAGGTTCATGCGCATGATGAAAAGAATGAATGTAGTGTAGGCGACACAGTAAGAGTCGTAGAAGCGAAGCCGTTTTCTAAGACTAAGTGTTGGGCATTGCTAGAAGTCCTTGAGAAATCAGCGGCTGTTGATTCCATAGCATAATTAAAAGAGAATAAGATATGATTCAAATGCAAACAAAACTTCATATTGCTGACAACAGTGGTGGTGTCAAAGCAATGTGTATTAAAGTATTAGGTGGTTCTAAGCGTCGCTATGCAAACATTGGCGATGTGATTAAAGTCAGCATCAAAGAAGCTGCACCGCGTGCTAAAGTAAAAAAAGGTGATGTATATGACGCTGTTGTTGTTCGCACAGCACAAGGCGTTCGTCGTGCTGATGGTTCGCGTATTCGTTTTGATGGCAATGCCGTTGTATTATTAAATACAAAGCTTGAGCCAGTAGGCACACGCATCTTCGGACCTGTGACTCGTGAATTACGCAGCGCACAATTTATGAAGATTGTTTCACTAGCCCCAGAGGTGTTATGATGAATAAAATCAAAGTAAAAGATGAAGTCATTTTGATTGCTGGCAAGGATAAAGGATCTATAGGTACAGTAACGAAAATCACTAATAATAAAGTTGTAGTTGAGGGTTTAAATATTGCTAAGAAGCATGTTAAGCCAAACCCAAATGCTGGCGTAACAGGCGGTATTATTGATACAGAAATGCCAGTGGCAATTTCAAATGTAGCAATCTACAATGCAAAAACAAAAAAAGCAGACAGAGTTGGACTGCGCAGTGACAAAGAAGGCAACAAAGAAAGATTTTTTAAATCAAACGGCGATTCAATCGTTTGAGACAGTTAAAGGAAAAGAACCGTGGCTAGATTACAAGAACAATATAGAAAAGAAATTTTACCCGCTCTACAAAAAGCGTTAAATCAGAAAAATCCAATGGCAGTGCCTAAGATTGAAAAGATTACTATTAATATGGGTTTGGGTAGTGCATTAGGTGATAAGAAAATTTTGCAAAGTGCTCTAGAAGAGATGAGTTTAATTGCGGGTCAAAAACCAATGACATGTATGGCGCGTAAATCGGTGGCGAGTTTCAAATTAAGAGAGGGCAGTGCAATTGGTTGCAAAGTAACACTTCGCAAGGAAAAGATGTATGAATTTTTAGACCGTTTGGTTAATATTGCAATCCCCCGTATTCGTGATTTCCGTGGTTTAAACCCGAAGTCATTTGATGGTCGTGGTAACTATAATATGGGTTTAACCGAGCAAATCGTATTCCCTGAAATTGATTTTGAAAAGGTAACAAGAGTGCGTGGTATGGATATTGCTATCACGACCACCGCACAAAATAATGAAGACGCTAAGAAACTATTGGCAATGTTTAATTTCCCATTTAAGGATAAAGAAAATGGCTAAAAAGTCTATGATAAATAGAGACATCAAGCGCACTAAGGTGGTTGAAAAATACCGCACTAAACGCCTTGAGTTAAAGAAAATTATTAAGAGTGTAAACTCTTCTGATGAAGAGCGCTTCCAAGCAACGATTAAGTTGCAAGCGTTACCGCGTGATGCTTCACCGACAAGACAACGTTCTCGTTGTGGTTTGACGGGTCGTCCACATGGTTTTTACCGTAAGTTTGGTTTGTCTAGAATCAAATTGAGAGAGCGCACCATGAACGGCGAAGTTCCTGGTTTATCTAAAGCAAGTTGGTAGGAGGTAGTAGATTATGAGTATGTCTGATCCAGTGGCTGATATGTTAACCCGCATTCGTAATGCACACATGGTTGAAAAGAAAGAAGTTAACATTCCAGCGTCAAATTTAAAATCTGCTATTGCAAGCGTGATGCAGCAAGAAGGTTATATTGAATCATTTAGTGTGGCAGGCGAAAAAGCTACTAAAACTTTAACACTTAAGCTGAAGTATTATGATGACAAACCTGTGATTGATTCATTAAAAAGAATTTCAAAACCAAGTTTGCGTGTGTATGTCAAAAGTACTGAAATGCCAAGTATCATGAATGGTTTAGGTATCGTTATTGTTTCAACACCCAAAGGTGTCATGACTGGACAAAATGCAGCCACCCAAAATGTGGGTGGTGAAGTTTTGTGTAGCATTTCTTAAAGGAGTTATAAGATGTCTAGAGTTGCAAAAGCACCAATCGAAATTCCAGCTGGCGTTGAAGTCTCAATAAATGATTCCACAATGGCAGTTAAAGGTAAATTAGGTCAAATGGAAATGGAAATCCACCCCTCAGTTGTTATCGCTAATACAGAAAATGTTTTGACATTTGATGTTATTAAAGTTAATAAAAAAGAGGAAAAGAAAGCCTGGGCACAAGCAGGTACTGCAAGAGCAAATACCGCTAATTTGATTAAAGGTGTGGCAGAGGGTTGGGAGAAAAAATTAACCCTTATCGGTGTTGGTTATCGTGCAAAAGCAATGGGCAAAGCCCTAGATTTAACACTGGGTTTTTCTCATCCAGTTAAGTATAACTTGCCAGAGGGTGTTAGCGCTGAGACGCCATCACAAACTGAGATTGTTGTCAAAGGCATGGATAAGCAAAAAGTAGGTCAAGTGGCCGCTGAGATTCGTGCTTATCGTCCGCCAGAGCCTTATAAAGGCAAAGGTGTGCGTTACACTGATGAATATGTGGTTCGCAAAGAAGCGAAAAAGAAATAGAGCGAAATAATTAAGGTAATAGTATGAAACTTTCAAAAAAACAAGCTCGTTTAAGAAGAGCAACTAAATTTAGAGCTAAGCATGCAGAGAAAGGCGTTGAGCGTTTATGTGTTCATAAGACATCTCAGCATATCTATGCACAAATCATTAGTGCCTGTGGCACCAAGACTTTGGTCAGCGCATCCAGCTTAAAAGAAAAGAATGGCGGTAATATAGCAGCAGCAACTAAGATTGGTGCTGAGATTGCCAAAGCAGCAAAGAAAGCAAAAGTAACAAAAATTGCTTTTGATCGTTCTGGTTTTAAATACCATGGTCGTGTGAAAGCATTAGCTGAAGCAGCACGAGATGGTGGTTTAGACTTTTAATAAAAAAATTATAAAAATAGGCGTAGAAAATGGCAGATTTTAGAAAAAATAATAAAGACGATGATGACGGCTTCATTGAAAAGTTGGTTAATATTCGTCGTGTTGTAAAAGTAGTTAAAGGGGGTCGTATTTTTGGTTTCTCTGCATTGGTTGTTGTCGGTGACGGCAATGGCAAAGTGGGTTACGGTACGGGTAAAGCGCGTGAGGTGCCTGCTGCTATTCAAAAAGCAATGGACAAAGCAAGAAAAGCAATGAAAAGTGTTCCATTAAAAGACGGTACACTTTATTATCCTATCACTTCAAGTGTGGGTGCTGCTAAAGTTTATATGCAACCTGCATCAGAAGGTACAGGTGTGATTGCTGGTGGTCCAATGCGTAGTGTATTAGAAGCGGTTGGTGTGCATAATATCTTGGCGAAATGTAACGGTACGCGTAATCCTATTAGTGTTGTTCGCGCAACAATTGAAGGCTTGACATCAATGTCATCTCCACAATTAGTGGCTAGTAAGCGTGGCAAAACTGTTGAAGAGATTACTGGAGAAGTATAATGGCTGAAGAGAGAAAAGTGGCATCTGAAAAGCCTGTGGCAAAAAAGACGCCTGTTAAGAAGGGAGCAGTTAAAAAATCACCGACTAAAGTGACAGCTACAAAAGTAGCATCTGCTAAAAAGCCTGCTGCTAAGAAAGTAGCAGCAAAGAAAAACACGGTAAGTGTGACATTGGTTAAGAGTTTTTATGGTCGTCTTCCATCACATCGTGCAACGATAACAGGCCTTGGTTTAAAGCGTATTAATCACACAGTAGAGTTACTTGATACACCTGAAGTGAGGGGTATGATTAATAAGGTTTCTTACCTACTTAAAGTAGAGGGTTAAGATTATGAATATTATGCAATTAAATACATTAGCACCTGCAGAAGGTGAAAAAAGAACCAGAAGACGCGTTGGTCGTGGTATCGGTAGTGGTTTTGGTAAAACTTGTGGTCGTGGTCATAAGGGCCAGAAAGCTCGTTCAGGTGGTTTTACTAAAATCGGTTTTGAAGGTGGTCAAATGCCCCTTCAGCGTCGCCTGCCCAAGGTTGGTTTTTCATCGCGTGTTTCGATTATTACTTCTCAAGTAACTTTATCTGAGATTGATAAGTTAGAAGAAAAAGAAATCACGCTTGAGGTGTTAAAGCAACACAACTTGGTGACAAAAAATATTAAGCGCGTTAAGGTAATGCTTTCTGGTGAGATTAATAGAGCAGTAACATTAACAGGTATCAAGGCAACTAAAGGCGCAAAAGTAGCCATTGAAGCTGCCAAAGGAACCATTAACGAGTAATAAGATGAGTCAAACACCCTCCCTAGGCCTTTCTCAAGATTTATTAAAGCGTATCCTTTTTTTATTGGGGGCGTTGATTGTTTTTAGAATGGGTACACATATTACCATTCCATTTATTTCGCCAACTGCACTGGCTTCATTAGTGCAAGACCAGCAGGGTACGATTTTGGATATGTTTAATATGTTTTCTGGTGGCGCACTAGAGAGGTTGTCTATTTTTACTTTGGGCATTATGCCTTATATTTCGGCATCAATTATCGTACAGTTGATGACATCAATAGTACCAAAGTTTGAACAACTTAAGAAAGAAGGTGAGAGTGGTAAGCGCAAGATTACACAATACACGCGTTTGGGTACTGTCGTTTTGGCAGTGTTTCAATCTTACGGTATTTCAATTGCCTTACAATCACAAAATGCTGGCGGTGTGGCATTGGTAACAAACGCTGGCTTCACTTTTAGTTTGGTAACGGTAATAACATTAACCACAGGCACATTGTTTTTGATGTGGTTGGGTGAGCAAATTACAGAAAAAGGTATTGGTAATGGTATCTCGATGATTATTTTTGCTGGTATTGTTTCAGGTTTGCCATCGGCAGTAGGTTCAACATTATCGTTAGTCTCCACGGGTGAATTGGCGGTTATTTTGCTTGTCATATTGTTGGCAATGACTTTGTTAGTGACTGCTTTTGTGGTGTTTATGGAGCGTGGACAACGCCGTATTACGGTGAATTACGCCAAGCGTCAGCAAGGTCGTAAGATGGTTGGCGGTCAGAGTTCATACTTGCCACTTAAAATTAATATGGCAGGTGTGATTCCACCAATTTTTGCCTCTTCGATTATTTTATTTCCAGCAACATTAGGTGGCTGGTTTTCACAATCAGAAGGCATGGGTTGGTTGGCTGATTTGACTGCGGGTATTTCTCCAGGTCAGCCATTATATGTATTGTTTTATGGTTTGGCGATTGTATTTTTTACATTTTTCTATACAGCACTCACTTTTGATTCAAAAGACACAGCAGATAAGCTGCGTAAGTCTGGTGGTTTTATTCCGGGTATTCGTCCAGGTAAGAACTCAGCAGATTATATTGACTCTGTTGTGTCGCGTTTGACAGCCTCAGGTGCGCTTTATATTACCGCAGTTTGTTTGTTGCCAGAGTTTTTGATTTTGTATTGGAATGTGCCATTTTATTTTGGCGGTACCAGTTTATTAATTATCGTTGTTGTGGTGATGGACTTCATTGCACAAGCGCAATCACATTTAATGTCTAATCAGTATGAGTCATTAATGAAAAAATCAGGTTTAAATTAGAAGGGTAGTATTATGAAAGTAAGAGCATCAGTTAAAAAGATTTGTAACAATTGTAAAATTATTAAGCGCCATGGTGTGGTGCGTGTAATTTGTAAAGAGCCTAGACATAAACAAAGACAAGGTTAATTGACATTGACATTGCACGACCAGCAAAGTATAATTGCTCGTTTTGCAAATTTTAAAGTTGTGAATTTAAGTAAGAGAAAGACAAACATTCATGATTGATTTTATAGAAATAAAGGATATATAGATGGCTAGAATAGCGGGAATAAATATTCCAACACATAAACATATTGTTATTGGCTTGCAGTCAATTTTTGGTATTGGCGATACGCGCGCAAAAGCAATTTGCAACGAGCTTAAATTAGATCCAGCAACAAAAGTATCAGATTTAGCTGAAGACCAGTTAGAGTTAATTCGTAGTGCGATTGCTCAGTTTGAAGTTGAAGGTGACCTTCGTCGTCAAATCGCAATGGATATTAAACGCTTGAGGGATTTAGGTTGTTATCGTGGTATCCGTCATAGAAAATCATTACCACTTCGTGGTCAAAGAACCAAAACAAATGCTAGAACTCGCAAGGGTCCTCGTCGTTTAATTAAATAATCATAGGTAGATATTATGGCTCAAGCACCAACAAAGAAAAAATCAAAAAAAGTCGTTACTGACGGTATTGCGCATATTCATGCAACATTTAACAATACCATAGTGATGATTACAGACCGTCATGGCAATGCAGTTTGCTGGGCCACTTCAGGCGGCTCTGGTTTTAGAGGTTCAAGAAAATCTACCCCATTTGCAGCACAAGTAGCAGCAGGAAATTGTGGTGAAAAAGCATTGGCTTTTGGCATGAAGAATTTAGAAGTTCGTGTTAAAGGTCCCGGTCCCGGTAGAGATTCAGCCATTCGTGGTTTAAATGCACAGGGCTTAAAAATTCAATCAATCACAGATGTAACGCCAATCCCTCACAATGGTTGTCGTCCTTCTAAAAAACGCAGAGTATAAGGATAAATTATGGCTAGATATACTGGACCTACTTGTAAATTAGCCCGTCGCGAAGGCACGGACCTATTTCTAAAAAGTGGCATTAGATCATTAGATTCTAAATGTAAAGTGTCGCAACTACCAGGTATGCACGGTGCAACTGCCCGTCAACAGAAAGGTACTGAATATGGCTTACAATTGCGTGAAAAGCAAAAAGTTAGGCGTATTTACGGTATTTTAGAAAAGCAATTCCGCTCATATTATAAAAAAGCCTCTCAAAAGAAAGGTTCAACAGGTGAAAACCTATTGTCTTTATTGGAGTGTCGTCTTGATAATGTTGTTTACCGTATGGGTTTTGGTTCTACGCGCGCTGAAGCGAGACAATTGGTTTCTCACAAGGCTATCTTGGTGAATGGTTCGGCGGTTAATATCCCTTCTTACCAGGTTGGCGCTAATGATGAAATTTCTATTAGAGAAAAAGCAAAAAAACAAAGCCGCATTCAATTAGCAATGGAATTAGCTGAGCAAGGCAACTTGCCAGAGTGGGTTGAAGTTGATAGTAAAGCACTAAAAGGTGTATTTAAGAATGTTCCTGCACGCGATGACTTGTCATCTGATATTGCAGAGCATTTAATTGTTGAATTGTATTCAAAATAAAGGACATATTATGCAAGGAAATGCAAGAGATTTTTTAAAGCCAAAGTTGGTTGAATCAAAAGAAACAGCGAATAATGAGTATAGAGTTATTCTTGAGCCTTTAGAAAAAGGCTTTGGACATACACTGGGTAATGCCTTAAGAAGAACATTGTTGTCTTCTGTTTCAGGATCTGCAATTACAGAAGTAGCAATTGACGGTGTGATGCACGAGTTTTCAACGATTGAAGGCGTTCAGGAAGATGTACTAGACATCTTGTTAAACCTTAAAGAAGTTTCAGTTGCGCTAAATACTTCTGATTCAGCAGAAGTTGTTATTGACAAGAAAGGCCCTTGTGAAATCACAGTCGCTGATATTGAAGCAAATGCAACAGATGTGTCAGTATTCAACAAAGATAAAGTGATTGCAACGGTAAATGCCGGTGGTCATATGCGACTAACGCTTAAGATCAGCACAGGTATTGGTTATGATGCAGCAGTTGCACGCGACGATGAAGCAACAACAATTGGCGGTATGCAACTAGATGCAAGTTTCTCACCTATTAGGCGTGTGAGCTTCACAGTTGATGCAGCGCGTGTTAATCAAAAAGTGAACCTTGATAAATTAAACATTGTCATGGAGACAAATGGCTCGGTTAATGCTGAAGAAGCGATTAAGCGTGCAGCAACAATCTTACAAGACCAATTGTCTTCATTTGTTGAATTAGAGTTGGTTGAAGAAGAAGAGGCTTTGCCAACTTCAGATGATTTTGACCCGCAATTATTAACAGCAGTAGATGAGTTGGAATTAACGGTTCGTAGTGCAAACTGCTTGAAAGCTGAACAAATCTACTACATTGGTGATTTAATTGGGAAGTCTGAGCAAGACTTGTTGAGAACACCTAATTTAGGTCGTAAGTCGTTGAACGAAATTAAAGAAGCATTAACTGAGAAGGGTCTAGATTTAGGCACAGCCATTGAGAACTGGCCACCAGTTGATTTAATGAGTGAATAAGGAAATATCATGAGACATAGAAAGTCAGGTAGACAACTAAACCGTAATTCTTCTCATCGTAAGGCGATGTTTAAGAACATGGCAAATTCATTGTTTGAGCACGAGACAATCAGAACCACTTTACCAAAAGCAAAAGAGCTTCGTCGTGTTGTTGAGCCATTAATTACTAAAGCCAAAACAGACAGCGTTGCTAATCGTCGTAATGCATTTTCAAAATTACGCGATGATGCATCAGTGGCTAAATTATTCACTCAGTTAGGTCCCTTCTACAAAGACCGCCCTGGTGGTTACATTCGTATTCTTAAAGCTGGTTTTCGTACTGGTGATAAAGCGCCAATGGCGATTGTTCAATTGGTTGATTTCGATAGCACACCCGCTGACGATTCTACAGATTCATAAAGGAAAAAAACTATGCCTTCAATTAAAGTAAGAGAGAATGAACCCTTTGATATTGCACTTAGACGCTTTCGTCGTACTTGTGACAGAGCGGGTGTTATTACCGATGTTCGCAAGAAAGAATTTTACGAGAAGCCAACATGGGTTAACAAGCGCATGAAAGCAGCAGCCGTCAAACGCACCCATAAGGAAATGGCTAAGAATCGTATTCATCGCAAGAGAATGTATTAAAGTAGTCTCATTTGATCATTCATATACAATGAGACCTTTGCATAAATAGGAATAATCATCAAAAACCCACTTTTCACCCACTTGGCGATTTTTTAAACCCAGCCTTAGCCCTGCCAGGACAAGGTTTAAAGAAATCACCAATTGGGCAAAAATTGGATTTTGTTAATCATCCCTATTTATGCAAAGGTCTCACAATAATAAAATCTCAGTTTTTACTGAGATTTTTTAATTTAGGAGTAGCTTAACAATGTCAAAACTAAAACAACGCATTATCGAAGATATGAAATCGGCAATGAAAGCCAAAGATAAAGAGGGGTTAAAAGCCATTCGTATGATTTTAGGCGCTATCAAGCAAAGAGAAGTTGATGAGCGTATTGAGCTTGTTGATGAGCAAGTATTAGCCGTCATCCAGAAGATGGTTAAGCAACGCAAAGACTCTATTTCACAATTCAAAGACGCAGGTCGCACTGACCTTATCGAAATTGAAGAAGCAGAGTTGGTGGTCATCAACAACTATATGCCTGCACAACTTTCAGAAAATGATATAACCAAAGTTGTTGATAAAGCAATTGCTGAGTCTGGCGCATCTTCTATGCAAGATATGGGCAAGTTAATGGGGTTACTCAAGGCTCAACTTGAAGGTAAGGCTGATATGGGTGTTGTCTCTACTATTATCCGCTCTAGACTTTCTTAAAAAGAAGTTTACATGAAGCTCGCATTAATTTTATTACTGATCAGTAATTTTGCATTTGCACAGGTTGTGCTAAATTACGCTAAAGAAAAACGCTGGGCAGCACAAGTTGAAGATGGCTTAATGGATGGTGAGGTAGTTTGGTTAAGTGCTAATAAACAACAGTTTATGTCGCTTTATACACCTAGTGAAACCAACACCAAGCGTGTAGCGGTGATTGTTCATGGTTTAGGGCTACACCCTGATTGGGCGCAAGTTATTCAACCTTTGCGCGTTGCACTTAGTGAAAAAGGCTGGCATACTTTATCCATTCAAATGCCAGTATTGGCAAATGATAAAGATGCAGTTCAATACATGTCTTTACTGGCTCAAGCTGATAATCGTATTAAAGCTGCAATTAATTATTTACAGCAACAAGGATTAAGTGCAGATGCCATTGTATCTCATAGTTTAGGTAGTGTGATGAGTGCGCATTATTTAGACAATCAGCAGCACCCATTCAAATATTTTGTTGCGGTTGGAATGCCAGATTTGGCGGTTAAATACTTGGGTAAAATTCGTATCCCAATACTGGATTTGTATGGTGTGGATGATATTGAACCCGTGCTTAAATCCGTTAAAGAGCGAGCACAAGCCGCTAAAGAAAATATACATTACACACAAAAAAAAGTGAATGCCGATCATTTTTTTAATGACAAGGATGCCTTGTTAATCAATGAGGTCGGCAGCTGGTTGAAATAGCGCCCTTATTATTACTCGGTGCATTTTCTGGCTTTATTGCTGGATTACTGGGTGTAGGCGGCGGTTTGATTATTGTGCCAGTATTGTTGTATATATTGGCATTTGAGGTTCAGGAAGCGGTGTTAATGCATACAGCAATTGGCACTGCACTTGCAGTGATTGTTTTTACCTCTATATCCAGTGTTTGGGCACATCACCATCATGGTGCCATTCAATGGCAATATTTTACAAAACTCACCCCGACTATTTTATTAGGTGCTTTTAGCGGAGCGATTATTACCCAATATTTGAGTTTTGATTTCTTGCGAATTTTATTTGCAATCTTTGAAATAATGGTGGCAATGATTATCTGGTTTGGCATCAGTGCTTCTGGACATGCAGATAATTTAAACAAAGGGGTTTGGTTAATAGCAGGCTATATTATTGGATTGGTTTCAGCCATAGTTGGTATTGGTGGTGGCACAATGACCACACCATTTCTAACTTACAATAAGGTTGATATTAAAAACGCTATTGCCACTTCAGCGGCTGTGGGTATGCCGATTGCGATTGCAGGCAGTGTGGGTTTTATTATGATTGGCACTGAGATTGAAGGCGCTACTAGTGGGTTAGGCTTTATCCATATAAAGGCATTACTCAGTATTGTTATGACCAGTATTTTTTTTGCACCACTCGGTGCTAAGGTTGCGCATAATATTAATGGCAAGAGATTAAAAAAAGGCTTTGCTTTATTTTTGCTTTTATTAGGTGCGTTTGTTTTAAGTTTCTAGTGTTATAATTTGGCGATGATTTTGTTAAAAATATCATCAAAATCAGCGTTGGACATGACGACAAAATGCCCTTGTTGGATGCGGCTGAGCTCGGCAACAATGTCCTCAACACAGACAAATAAACTATCCTTGCTAAACAAGGTGTCAATATCCCAATCTTGATTTTCTGGTTTTAGAATTAATATTTGGTTGGCCTCACTTAGCGCATCAACCAAACTTTGTTGATGTACGCCAGATTTCATCGTGTTAGAACGCAGTTCTAAAATTGCAACGATATTTTTATTGCCGACTTTAGCACGCAAACCACAAAGTGTGGTCTGAATGGCGGTTGGATGATGAGCAAAATCATCATATAGCGTGATATTATTGGTTTGGTACTTGATCTCTAAACGACGCTTCACCCCTTGAAATGTATTAAGCGCCTCGCAAGCAGTTTTAATTTCTACGCCAATATGGTGTGCAGCATAAATGGCACAAAGTCCATTTTGCATATTGTGCTCACCCAATAGATTCCAATTAACGGTATTATCTTCAACATCAAAGGTAGTGCCAATATCACTGATTTCCAATTTGGAAGTAGGTAAGGTTTGTTGTTGTGAGTATAACCCCATCTCAATGACTTGTTCAATCGCTGCTACATTTTGTGGATGGATAATAAGCCCATCATTTGGCAGAGTGCGAAGTAAATAATGGAATTGTTTTTGAATGTCTTTGAGAGAGTCAAAGATATCAGCATGGTCAAACTCAAGATTATTAATCACCAAAGTTTTAGGGTGGTAATGCACAAATTTTGAGCGTTTGTCAAAAAAGGCAGTGTCATATTCATCGGCTTCAATCACAAAGAAGTTAGAGTCAGTTAGACGCGATGATACGCCAAAGCCTTCAACCACACCACCAATTAAGAAACTTGGGTTATAGCCTGCAACTTCTAAAATCCAAGCTAACATACTTGCAGTGGTCGTTTTCCCATGCGTGCCACTAATAGCAAGCACCCATTTGTCGTGTAATACATTTTCACTGAGCCACTGTGCCCCTGAAGTGTAGGCGTATTGTTTGTTTAAAATTTCTTCCACACATTCATTACCACGCGGTAAGGCATTGCCAATAATATAAACATCAGCCTTAGGTAAGTCTTTAGCGTGATAGCCCTGTGTATAACTGATACTTTGCTTATCAAGCTGGGTGCTCATGGGTGGATAAACGCCTTGGTCTTGCCCAGTAACGCTGTGTCCAAGTTGTTTGGCGATTAAGGCGAGTGAGCCCATAAAAGTGCCAGCGATACCTAAAATATGAATGTGCATTTACTTAGTGAGAGCTGTTATTTTAAATAAGGTCATTCGTGTATTATAGATTTATTTATTCTAGTTTGTAACGACTATGAAAATATACTTGGTTGGTGGTGCTGTTCGAGACCAATTATTGGGCATTGCTGATGAAAACACCGAAAGAGATTGGGTGGTCGTTGATTCATCGCCTGATGAAATGTTGGATTTGGGTTATCGTCAAGTAGGGCAATCCTTTCCTGTGTTTCTACACCCTGGCACACAAGAGGAATATGCGCTTGCTAGGGTTGAGCGAAAAATTAGCAAAGGCTATAAAGGTTTTGAATTTGATACGGCTAACACGGTTACCCTTGAGCAAGATTTGTCTCGTCGAGATTTAACCATTAATGCTATTGCGCAAACAAAAGACGGTGATTTGGTTGACCCGTTCAATGGACAACAAGATTTAGACAATGGATTACTTAGACATGTATCTGATGCGTTTAGCGAAGACCCTGTGCGTGTATTGCGTGTGGCGCGTTTTGCTGCACGGTTTAAGCCCTTTGGCTTTAAGGTGGCACATACAACGCATCAGTTAATGAAACAAATGGTGATCTCTGGCGAGGTAGATGCGCTCATCTCTGAACGAGTTTTTAAAGAATTAGAACAATCCCTATCTTACGAAATGCCGTCAGCATTTTTTAAAGTATTGTTGGCTTGTGGTGCTTATGACAGAGTTTTTGCTGGGCTTAAAACTGGTGACAAGCAAAGCCACAAAACTACATTTGAGATTTTAGATAATTTAAAAACCGATGCGATGCCTATCAAGTTTGCCATATGGTTAAAAGACGAAAAGGCAGAGGCAATCATTGAGTTATGCAATCGTATTAAGTGTCCAAAAAAATACGAACAATTGGCAAAACTGGTGAACAAAACTTATCAGTTTGCCACAAACTTTGATACCCAGTCTAGCGATGCAGTGTTTAACTTTTTTGCTAAAACTGATGCGCTTAGACGACAAGAGCGATTTGCAGAGTTACTGATGACTTTTGAGTTATTGGGTATTGATGTGAGTCGCATCATTGAACTTAGAGACCTACTAGATATGATGGATATCTCTAGGTTGAATAAAGAGAATATTGGTGCTGAGATTCAAATTGAGAAACAACGCATTATCGAGTCATTTCTCAACGCGACATAGCGAATCAAATTCGCAATATTGACAAGCGGTTTTATTTGGCAAAACTTGAGCCTTGCCCTGCTGAAAATCCTGACTGGCAGTGTTTAGTATTTTCTCCCAACTGATAATTTGTTCATCCCATTCCTTGCAGAAACTTCTAGCAGATTGCTTGGGTAATGACGCTTTGTTTTTTGATAAGCCTTTAATGCTAACTTTATTGGCGTTTAGTTGGATGAATGCTGTGCCTTGAGCAGTATTGCTGATAGCGTAGATAGGCAGTTGCGGCTCTTTAATTGCTTCGCTACACCAATCGTTAATAGAAGGGTTTCCAATTTTATAATCAAAAATAATCTGATCACCCCCTACTGTCTCATCAAGTCTATCTAGACGGGTATTGAATTTAAGCCCAGCAATATTAACATCAACACTTTGTTCGGTTGATAATACGGTGAATGGCTGTCTTTGTTTTTCGATTTCAACCAACGAACGAATAATTCTTGAAATTCTTTTTTTCTCATTTTTTGTAAAGCCAGTATCGGCGTAATATTTGATGGCAGTATTTATATTTTTTTCAATTAGAGACGCTAATTTTTCTTTGCTAAGAGACAATAGTTTGTCTTGTGAGGTGATTTCTTGGTAGAAGTATTGTAAGGTGGTGTGAATAATAGTGCCCTGCTCCATTCTGTCTAAACCGATATGTGGGCCATTAAATGATTGAATGTTTAATCGGCGTGCAAAACCACTAAAGGCACATGCCATTTGATTTTTCAAGATACCTACACCACCATGCACTTGTGTGTGTTTTAATGGATTGGCTTTTGCGTCATCCACAGTTTCTAATGCTGTGTTTTGATAGCTATGTGTGAGTGTGGGTGTTTTGTGATTAAATGTCAGTAAAGGAGAGGGTCGCTGTTCGCTACTCAAATGTACTTTGGCGTAGGAGAAAACAACCTCAGTAGATAGATTAACAAGGTTGTTGAGCGTGTCTTGCGCATCTGTGGCAATTAATTCAAAACTTGTTCGTGGAATTTGGTGTGTTATAGCGATATCATGAGGAATAAAGCGCGGCACATTGAGCATGGCAGGTAAGAATCCATCCGTCATCCCCAATACCCAGGCGGCATCAAAGTACAAGCCCTCTGCTTCTAAGCTACCCAATATTTGAATTGGGGTTTTGGCAGATTGTGCTTGAAAAACAACTTGCGAGAGCCAATCTTGCAAATCCTTGGCGGCACGAGTGGCACTCACTTGAGTATTTATTTGTGCCAGTTGATTAAGTCCAGCAGCAGCACTTTGATATTTGTTGAACAATTGATATTCGGTGCTGGATAATGTTCTGTCAGTAGCGAAACCCCAAATTTGTAAGTAGGCATTGAAATCTAATAACCATGCATCGTGTGTTTGTTGTCTTTTTGTTGCCTGTGCTATGGTTGTTTCAAGCAGTGTTTTTATCTGCAGTGTGTTGTTGAGGTGTTTCTCTAAATGGGAAAATTTAAAATGTGTTTTTGAAAAATCTAAGGTGCGGTTAACTAGCAAAGCACGAGCCGATTGTTCTTTTTGTGCATGGGCAATATAAGGCGAAGTGATAACAGTGTTAAAGGTTTCAGTCTTGATGCGATTGCTTTTTAGTTGTTGACAGAGATCCAATAGTGTAATAATATGGCGAATCAACGGATACTCAGTTAATGAAAAACCCAAGGAAATATTATAAGATTTTTGCCCAGTTTCCATGAGTGTATCGGCAAATACTTGGTCAAAAACAGATTGAATTTGATAATGCTCATTATTCAATGTTGGACAGATAATGGCAATGTGTTTATTGGGATGTTGCGCATTCAAATCCTTTGCCCAATGGGCAGCAGACAAGAGTTCATTTTGAGTAGTTTGAAAAACTTGATTGTTGCTTTGTGTATTTTCTTGTTCAGACTCCAGTACTTGATACCCAGTCTTATCAAATAATGACGATTGCACGGGTGTGAGTGTTTTAAAGCCATAAATATAAGGTTTTGCTAGCTTAGTAGAGTGTGCAATAATTAACCCAGATAAGTCATTGGCGTCCAATAAGTTGTAGGCTGATTTGGTCTTTTGATAATCTTTCAGCCAAGTGGCAAATAGCCTGTAATTTTCAACACCTGATTTTGATAATTGCGTGTACTTAATGAGATGGGCGCAACAATAATCGTTATTTTTTATGACTTCATCTAGCAAGCGATTATCAACTTTTTGCCCTGATTTCTGTATTGATTGCTTAATCAATGTGCGAGATTCAATATTTGAAATTAAGCGTTTTTCTGTATTGGCTTCAAGCGATTGCCAAGTTTCTTGTAAATATTGATCCCAAGATAGGATTTTTGGTAGCGCAGCATTGCCTTTTTGTACGCCCCAAGTTTTTTTAAATGCTAATACTTGACGATTGTTTGCCAAGATAATTGAGTCATCTTTAGTAATTGTCTTTAATTGGGCATTAATCCACATAACCAAAAAAAGTATCAAGTCTTGAACCTAATGCCTCTAAGCCTTGTTTTTTTAAACTGGAAAATAATTGCACATCAACATAAGGATATTGCCCAACTTCGCGTTTGACTTTAAGTAATGCATTGCTGGCAGCGCCTTTTTTGAGTTTGTCAGATTTGGTTAGGATGATTTGCGTGGGTAAGTTTGCACCCACACACCAATCTAACATCATTTGATCAAACTTGGTTAGTGGACGACGCGTATCCATGACCAATACTGCACCTGCTAAGCATCGGCGTTGTGCGAAGTATTCACCCATATCTTTTTGCCATTGTTGTTTGATGTGCTCAGGAACTTTGGCATAACCATAGCCAGGCAGGTCCACCAAACGACGATTTTCATCTAATTCAAAGAATACCAAATGTTGCGTTCTGCCTGGTGTGCGAGATACTTTTGCCAATTTTTTTTGCAAGGTAATGGTGTTGATCGCACTTGACTTACCCGCATTAGAGCGTCCAGCAAAAACCACTTCATAGCCTTGGTCTTCTGGGCACCCTTTGAGTGATGGACAAGAGAGTAAAAATTTTGCTTGATGATAAATATTGCTCATTTAGTTCAAAAAAAGGTATAATTCCAACCCATGGTTAAAGTGACCATTATATATTTTTTTAAAAATTTAAGGAGCAGAGTATGTTTTCAACAGGAAAAAAAGTTTTAGTAGTAGCGGCAGCAGTAATGTCATTGAGTTCTTTGGTTCAAGCAGACGGTAAGGCGGCTTTTACTGCTGGTGGTTGTGGTGGGTGTCATGGTGCTAATGGTAAATCAGCCATTCCAACTTACCCTCACCTTGCTGGACAACAAGCCGCTTATATTGTTAAACAATTGAAAGACTTCCAATCTGGTGCACGCAAAGACCCAACAATGAGTGCAATGGCTGCTTTGGCTGCTGGTAAAGAGCAAGCAATTGCTGACTGGTTAGCTAAGCAGTAAAGCTGGCATCTGCCATTTCAATATAGAATTTAATGTTTAAATTCTATATGATGATAAGCCAATATTAAACCTATTTATTTAGGTATAATATTGGCTTATTTTTTTGTAAAAAAGGAAAACCTTATGAATAAATTAGTGCTAATCTTTGCCACAGTATTAACTTTAATCTCAACCCATACTTTGGCTACAGGCGATGCAGCAAAAGGCAAAATTAAAGCAGCAACTTGTATAGGCTGTCATGGTGCTAATGGTAATTCAATGGTACCTACTTTTCCAAAATTAGCCGGACAAGATGAAGGTTACTTATTAAAACAACTTAAAGACTTTAAATCAGGTGCTCGTGTTGATGGCATAATGAAAGGCTTGGTTGCATCATTAACAGAAAAAGAGATGGCTAATTTAGCGGCATATTATGCGACTCAAAAAGTTTCTAAAGGCGTGGCTGTGCAAGGCGCTAATCTAGCACTGGGTGAAAAAATCTATCGTGGTGGCAAGAAAGAAACAGGCGTTACTGCCTGTATTGCCTGCCATGGTCCAACAGGTCAAGGCATCCCATCAGCAGGCTTCCCAGCATTAGCATCACAGCATTCAATGTATACTGTTAAGCAGCTTAAAGCTTTCCGCCAGCATTCAATCAATGCACAAACGGGTGCAGTTAAGCCTAGTAGAACAAACGATTATGAAGGCATGATGATTAACTTTACTAAGAGCCTAACTAACCCAGAGATTGACGCAGTTTCCGCTTATATTTCTACCTTATAAAACTTAAATATTTATGCAAAAGGCAGTGTTTACTGCCTTTTTTATTGCCTATTAAAATGCCACCCTATCAGGTATAATTTACTCCTTTTTAAAGTATAGAATCGGATTTACAAACAATGAAAACTTCACTAGAAAAATTAGACGGTCTAAAAAGAGCACTAGCAGTTGACTTATCTATTGACATATTTAGACAAAAAACAGACAAAATCCTGAGGGGTATGGCGTCTAAGGTAACCGTTGATGGTTTTAGAAAAGGCAAGGTGCCTTTATCTATTATGCGTAAACAGTTTGGCGATCGGGCTAGCTCAGAGGCAGTCAATGAAATTGTCAATGATACTTTGGTTGAAGCATTAGCAGATGCGAAAGCAACACCCGCCTCACGACCAGCGATTACCAAGATTGACTCACAAGACAAAGATACTTTCTCATATACGGTAACATTTGAAGTTTTTCCAGACGTTAAAGTTGAGGACTTTTCTAAGTTAAAAGTTGAACAAATAGAAGCTAAAATTACCCAGGAAGATGAAGAAAAAACTTTGGAGGGGTTGATCAATCAGGCAACTGAATATAAAGCAGTTGAACGCAAGTCTAAAGCAGGCGATCAAGTTACCATTGATTTTAAAGGTATGCTGAATGGCGAAGTCTTTGAAGGTGGTATTGCTAGTGATTTTAAGATGGTATTGGGTAAAGGCTCAATGATTGCTGGTTTTGAGGATGGGCTTTTGGATATTGCTGCTGGAAAGTCCGTCACTTTGAATTTGACTTTCCCGAAAGAATACCATGCGCCTCAACTGGCAGGCAAAGATGTGGTGTTTGAAGTTGAGATGAAGGAAGTAGCAGCTCCTCAATCACCAAAATTAGATGATGAGTTTGCAAAGAAATTTGGTGAAAAAGATATAGATAGTTTGAAGAAGAGCATGAAGGTACGAATGCAAGTTGAACTTGATAATCGTTTGGCTAATCAAAATAAAGACGATTTATTTGGTGCATTATTAGCAGCGAATAACTTTGAAGTACCACAAGCAAGTATTGATGACGAAGCACAAAGTTTAAAACAAGAAATGGAGCAGCGCTTACAACAACAAGGCATGCCTGCTCAAGGCAATATGCCTGCCGCTACTTTTAATCCTGAAGCGCAGCGTCGTGTTAAATTAGGTCTATTGGTTGATCAAATTTCTAGTGATCATAAATTTAACGCTAGCAAAGAACAGATTGATATAAAGCTTAATGAAATGGCAGCAACTTATGGCGAGGAAGCGCAACAGCTGTTAGATTACTATAAGGCTGATCCTTCTAGATTGGCAGCGATTGAGTTGATGGTGGTGGAACAAATGGTACAGGATTTGATTTTAGCAAGTGCCAAAGTTACCATCAAGAAAAAGACATTCGAAGAAATCACTCAACAGCAATCATGATAGAAAATCTAAATCAAATACCAATGGTCATTGAGCAATCTGCTCGGGGCGAGCGTGCTTATGATATTTATTCGCGCCTTTTAAAAGAACGGGTTATTTTTATGGTGGGTCCAGTTGAAGATTATATGGCCAATGTCATTGTTGCACAAATGCTATTCTTAGAATCTGAAAATCCTGATAAAGACATTCACTTATATATCAACTCCCCAGGGGGGTCAGTTTCTGCAGGTTTGGCAATTTATGACACCATGCAGTTTATCAAGCCTGATGTTTCAACATTGTGTATTGGTCAAGCAGCAAGCATGGGTGCTTTGTTATTGACTGCTGGTGCTAAGGATAAGCGTTATGCATTGCCAAACGCCAGATGTATGATTCATCAGCCATTGGGTGGTTTTTCTGGTCAGGCAAGTGATATTGATATTCATGCGCAAGAAATCCTTAAAGTTAGGGAAAAACTTAACACTATTCTTAAATCACACACAGGTCAATCTATTAAAACCATTCAAAAAGATACCGATAGAGATAACTTTATGTCGGCGGATGAAGCCGCTAAATATGGTTTGATTGATAAAGTTTTAAAACAACGCTAGAAATTAGACTTATTATGGCAAAAAATCCAGAAGAGCTCCACTGTTCATTTTGCGGCAAAGCAAAATCTGAAGTTGATCGCCTTATTGCAGGTCCTGGCGTCTATATCTGTAACGAGTGTATTGAATCGTGTTATGGTTTGCTTGAAGAACAAGCGCTAAAAGAAATTGACGATACTTATCAAGATTGGGACTACACGCCTAAGCAATTGCGTGATTTTTTAAATGAGTATGTGATTGGTCAGGAGCATGCAAAGAAAGTTTTATCGGTTGCTGTTTATAACCACTACAAGCGTTTGCAGAGTGGATACATATCAAATAATGTAGAATTGGATAAATCCAATATTCTCATGATTGGACCCACAGGTTCGGGAAAAACCTTATTAGCACAAACCTTAGCACGACTTTTGGATGTGCCATTTACCGTAGCAGACGCAACCACTTTGACTGAGGCAGGTTATGTCGGTGATGATGTTGAGAATGTGATTAAGAGTTTGTTGTCAAAATGTGATTTTGATGCGGATCGTGCAGAGCGAGGCATTATCTTTATTGATGAAATTGATAAAATTTCTAGGCGTTCAGACTCCCCTTCAATTACTCGCGATGTGTCTGGCGAAGGTGTGCAACAAGCCATGTTGAAATTGATTGAAGGTACCATCGCATCAGTGCCACCACAAGGCGGACGCAAGCACCCTAATCAAGAAACCATTGATGTGGACACTTCAAAAATTTTATTCATTTGTGGCGGTGCATTTGATGGTTTGGATAAAGTCATTGGTAGGCGTGTTGAAAAAGCCACAGGTATTGGCTTTAGTGCCGATGTTAAAGATTTAAGCGAAGAGAAAAATCTAACAGAGTTATTCAACCTTATTGAGCCGGAAGACTTGATTGGATATGGTCTAATCCCAGAATTAGTGGGTCGTTTGCCAGTACAAACTGCACTGAGTGAGTTAGATGAAGAGGCGCTTATTCAAATTTTAACCAAGCCAAAAAATTCAGTGGTTAAACAATTTCAAGAAATTTTTGCAATGGAGGGTGTTAAATTAAGTTTTAGAAAACCTGCCTTATCAGCGATTGCTAAGTTGGCCATTAAGCGCAAAACAGGCGCCAGAGGATTACGCTCTATCTTGGAAGATATGTTATTAGATACCATGTTTGAGTTGCCATCGCTTAGCGATATCAAAGAAGTTGTGATTGATAAGTCCGTCGTTGAAAAGAAGAAATCACCATTAATGGTGTATAAAACAACTCAGAAACAAAAAACGATTAACAAAAGTAAAAAAGCCTCTTAGTCACCATGCAAGCCCTTGGAATTATTTGACCGTCAAAAAGCTGCAGTTGGGCAAGGCGAGCGAACACTATTAGTCTATATAGACCTCCCCACCAATCGACACATCCAAAACGGCGCAGATGAATTTGGCGAATTGGCAAAATCCTCTGGACTAAATGTTGTACAGAATCTAAGAGTTTCTCGCAATAATGTGAATGCCAAATATTTTATTGGCTCGGGCAAGGTGGAGGAAATAGTAGCGCTGGTTAAAGAGACGAATTTAGAGTTGGTTATTTTTTCCTCGGAGTTGTCGCCTTCGCAAGAACGCAATCTAGAGCAACAATTGGAATGCCAAGTGATGGACCGCACTGGCTTGATTTTGGATATTTTTTCACTTAGGGCACGCTCATTTGAGGGTAAGTTACAAGTAGAATTGGCACAACTTAGACATTTATCTACACGATTAGTAAGAGGCTGGACGCACCTTGAGCGCCAAAAAGGTGGTATTGGTCTTCGAGGTCCAGGTGAAACGCAATTAGAAACGGATAAACGCTTGATTGCCATACGCATTAAAAACATTAGTAAGCGTTTAGAAAAAGTCCATAAACAACGCGATTTGGGCAGAAAATCACGCCTTAAAAATGAGCTGCCAATGATTGCTTTGGCAGGCTATACCAATGCTGGTAAATCCACACTGTTTAACACTTTAACACAGGCAGAAGTGTTTGCCGATGAGCAATTATTTGCCACGCTTGATGCGACCATTAGGCGGGTGATATTGCCTGCCTCTGGAGAGGCAGTCATTGCCGATACAGTGGGTTTCATTCAAGACCTACCCCATGATTTGGTGGCTGCCTTTAAATCAACTTTGGAAGAAACTCGACGCGCTAATGTATTGCTACATATTGTTGATGCAGCTGATGAATACAATCTAGAAAAAATTGAGCAAGTACAAGATATTATTTTTGATATTGAGGCTCACCAAGTCCCGAGTATTTTGGTCATGAACAAAATTGATTGTTTGGCAGATTTCAAACCAAGATTTGACAGGGATAAAGAGGGTAGAATTTTCCGTGTATGGATTTCAGCACAATCGGGTGATGGCATTGATTTTCTTTATCAGGCATTAGCAGAGCAACTCAGTGGTATGATGACGCGTGCTAAAATACAACTGGATGTGACCAGTGCCTATATTCGCAGTGAAATTCATAATATTGGCTACATTCACAATGAAAAAGTGAATGATTTTGGACAATGGGTACTTGAAATTAATGTAACTCATCACTATCTATCTAAATTACTAAGTTTAAAAGGTGTAACACTATTATGGGAACAGAAGTCACAGCAGAAGTAATTGATCTTGAGCGGGAATTAGTGCCGTTATTGCCACTACGAGATGTGGTGGTTTTTCCACATACAGTGATGCCACTTTTTATCGGTAGAAAAAGTTCTGTTAATGCAATTACTCAAGCGATGGGTACGAATAAATATATATTCTTAGTGGCACAAAAAGATGAAAAAACCGAAGACCCAAAGAACGAAGACTTACATAGTATTGGTACTTTAGCGACGATTTTGCAAATGCTTAAATTACCTGATGGCACTATCAAGGTGTTGGTTGAGGGAGTGAAGCGTGCCAAGATTGAAGAATTTTTTCAGGCAGATGACTATACCGAAGTTAAAGTTAGCGAGTTTGTACTAGAATCGGGTCAAGACACTGAGATTAAAGCAATGATGCGCTTAGCATTAGAAAGCTTTGAATCCTATATCAAGCTCAATAAAAAAATTCCTGAAGAGGTGCTTGGTATATTGAAAGAGGTGAGTGATGTTGAGCGTTTTAGTGATATTATTATTGCTAACCTATCGCTTAAAACCGCTGAAAAACAAGAGCTTCTAGGGGGTATTAATGCACAAACGCGACTGGATAAAATTCTATCAGTGATTCAAGGTGAGATTGATGTTTTAGGCACTGAGAGAAAAATCCAATCACGCGTACGCAAGCAAATGGAATCCAATCAAAGAGATTATTATTTGAACGAGCAAATGAAATCCATTCAAAAAGAATTGGGTCAGGCAGAAGACGAAGATGAAATTGAAGATTTACAGGCAAGCATTAAAAAAGCAAAAATGCCAAAAGCCGCTAAGGAAAAAGCCGAGTCTGAACTAAAAAAACTCTCGCGTATGTCATCACAATCTTCCGATGCATCAATTATTCGTACTTATATTGAAAATCTATGCGATGTACCATGGAAAAAACAAACACATATCAATAAGGATTTAGCAAAAGCACAGCAGATCTTAGATGATGACCATTATGGTTTAAATAAGGTGAAAGAGCGTATTTTAGAGCATCTTGCAGTGCAAACACGCGTTACCCATAATAAGGCTAATATTTTGTGTTTGGTGGGGCCTCCAGGTGTGGGTAAAACCTCGCTTGGCGAGTCAATTGCCAAAGCGGTTAATCGTAAGTATGTGCGTATGGCACTTGGCGGTGTTAGAGATGAAGCGGAAATTCGTGGGCATAGGCGTACTTATATTGGCGCAATGCCAGGCTCTATTATCCAAAAAATGCAAAAAATTAAGGTTAAAAATCCACTTTTTTTATTAGATGAAATTGAAAAAATGGCATCTGATTATCGGGGCGATCCTTCTTCGGCAATGTTGGAGGTGTTAGACCCTGAGCAAAATCATACCTTTAATGATCACTATTTAGAGGTTGATTACGACCTTTCACAAGTGATGTTTGTAGCAACCGCTAACTCACTAGACTTGCCACAGCCGTTATTAGACAGAATGGAAATTATTGAATTGGCTGGTTACACCGAAGATGAAAAGCTGCAGATTGCTAAGCGTCATTTAATTAAAAAAGCAATGGAAAACAACGGCATTAAAACCAGTGAAATCTCATTCAAAGACTCAGCTATTCTCGATATTATTCGTTACTATACGCGTGAAGCAGGTGTGCGGGGTTTGAGCAGAACGATCAGCACCATTTGCCGTAAAGTGGTCAAAGAAGTGGTATTGAAAAAACGCAAAACCAAAGCTATGATTAGTGATAAAACATTAGAAAAATACCTTGGTGTGCGCAAACACCGCTTTGGCTTAGCAGAAGAAGAAAACCAAGTTGGCGAAGTAACAGGTTTGGCGTGGACATCAGTAGGCGGTGACTTACTAACGATTGAGGCCACTGCTTATAAAGGCAAGGGCAAACTTAACTACACGGGGCAACTTGGCGATGTGATGAAGGAATCTATTCAAGCAGCCATGAGTGTTACTCGCACGCGTGCAAAGGCGCTTAAAATTGCGAATGATTTTCAAGAAAAATTAGACATCCATATCCATGTTCCTGATGGCTCTACCCCGAAAGACGGACCCAGTGCAGGTGCAGCAATGTGCACTGCATTAGTGTCAGTACTAACAGGGCGTAAAGTCAAAGCCGATGTAGCCATGACAGGTGAGATCACCCTTCGTGGAGAAATTACCCCAATCGGTGGCTTAAAAGAAAAAATGCTTGCCGCATTACGCGGCGGCATCAAAACTGTTATTATTCCTAATGACAACGAACGAGAACTCTCCGAAGTGCCTGAAATAATCAAAGGTAAGCTTAATGTGATTAAAGTTAAGTGGATTGATGAAGTATTGGATATCGCCTTAGAAAAGTAAAAAAAATAATCACTCACTCAATAAAATAGGCACTTTAAGCGCCTATTTTATTGGACAGTTTACTATTTTTTAAGGTCGGATATATGCATAACCTTGTTGTTGTAATTCGCCAATTCGAACGACGCCAGCAGGTGTTTTATCAACACCATCAGTTAATGTTGGGAAATGACCCGTCCTTTTCTTAAAACCACGCATGGTATTTTGACAAGCGCTAAATTTAATATTATTTAACGCCATTTCCTCTACGCGACTGGAATTTTTATTGCCTGTTGTTAAGATGCCCAAACCTGGACCAAAAGCAACAATTTCAATATCTACCTTGTCTGCACCACCATAGTACTTTTGTAAGTTAGCTGCATTATTAAGTGCAATTTTTTGTGTTCTGGCATTATCCGTGCTGATTTGAATGACATATTTTGGATTAGCCGCTTCGACATTGAGTGTTAGTAATATTAAGGTAGTAATACTTAGTAGTATTTTTTTCATTTTCTTCCCCGAGAGTTATATAAAAATACCCTTCAAATAAAAGGTATTGAGTTATTCTACATCAATTTTTTGAGTGTAGCATAATAAAAGCCATCAAATTCATAACAAGGTATTTGCTGTTTGCCATGAGTGGCATCAAGCCCCCAATCAAGCGTGATTTTCTCTTCTATTGCATCTAAGTGGTTGTGTAAAAACTGCGCAATTTGGTCTTCATTTTCATTTTTTAGGATGGAGCAGGTGGCGTAGAGCAATGTGCCACCTGGTTTAAGCATTGTCCATAAATTATTTAAAATGTCTTTTTGTAGGGCAACTAAAGCACTAATATCTTTGGGCTTGCGTAGTAATTTGATATCAGGATGACGACGAATAACGCCAGTGGCTGAACAAGGTGCATCCAGCAAAATTTTGTCAAAATGTTGACCACCCCACCAATCTTGTGTTTGTGCTTTGCCCTGAAAAAGCGTGATATTCTTAATGTTAAATCGTTCAATATTTTCTTGCACGCGTTTGAGTCTATCAGCGTCACTGTCTAATGCAACAATCTTAGATAAAGGCGCTAACTCACTTAGGTGTGTGGTCTTTCCACCTGGCGCACAGCAGGCATCTAAAATTAAGTCGGTGTTTTTTGGATTGAGTAGTGGTGCGGCTAATTGCGCTGAGCCATCTTGTACAAAACACGAGCCTTTATCAAAATCTTGAATGTGATAAACATCAATGGCTTGATTTAACACTCGCGCCTGTGGTGCAACTTTAAGGTTAGTGGCATCTAGGTATGTATCAATATTATGCTGTGGATGCAAGCGAAGTGTCATGGGTGCTTGGGTGTTATTTTGGGTAAATATTTGCTCAAAATTATCAGGGTAAGTTTGCTTGATTTTTTTGAGTAGCCAAGTTGGGTGTGAATAATGTGTTTGCGTTAATATTGTATCTTTATCACGCTGGATTTGTCGAAGGACGGCGTTGACTAATTTTTTTGCCCAAGGCTTGTCAAGCCCATCAGCAATATTAACAGTTTCATAAATGCTGGCGTGCTGCGCAATATTAGAATGAAGTATTTGGTAAGCACCAAGTAACATTAGACAATGGATATCTAAGTCTTGTTTTTCAAGTGAATGTTTTAATAATCCAGAGACAACATCGTTAAGTTGATGATAAAAACGAATGGTGCCAAAAACCAAAGACTTGGTTAGTGCACTAACCTCTTGCGGATAAGCAAAAGCAGAGAGTGATTTTTTTTCTAAAACAACCCAAATAATCGCCTTTAAAGCGAGTACTCGGGTGTTATTTTCCAAGTCTTTGTTTGATTGTTTTTAAGAGTTTAGTGGCGGATAAATAGCCTGGCAGATGCGTGCCGTCAGACAAAAAGATAGCGGGCGTGCCTCGGACACCTAATTGCTGTGATAATTTCAATTGCTGTTTAATAGGATTGGCGCAGTCGCTTGAATTAGGCACAATATTCTTGGCTTGGTAGTCATCCATTGCCTTGACTTTGTCTTTTGCACACCAGATTTTTTCCATTTTTCCTTGCGCTTTTGGGTGTAGCGACGCTATTGGTGAAGCAAGATATTTGACCGTAATACCCAGTTCGTTCATTTTTGGGACTTGTGCGTGGAGTCTTTTACAAAATGGACAATCTACATCGGTAAATACATGTACCACATATTTTTCCTTGTTTGCTGGGTAGATAATCTTATCTTTGTCAGCAATAGCGTTAATTAAAGATTGTTTGAGCGTATTAACGCGAGTGCTAGGCTTTAAGAGAGCAAGTGTCTCTAAGTTAAGAACATCACCTTTAATTAAGTATTTTCCGTCAGCTGAAACAAACAGTGAATCAATAGGGTTATGGAGGATTACCTCATATACGCCATTAAAAGGTGTTTTCACAATGTCTTCGTGTTTGACCTCTCCAAAAAAACGCTTGAGTCCATCTGCGATATCAGCCTTATTAGCAAAAGAAGTGTTGGTAATTAGGAGTGAAACAATGAATAATAATTTAAACATACAATTAAGGAGGGTGTGAAAATGATAAAATTATACGCACTTTATAAAACGGATTACAATAATAATGAAATTTAATATTAATAAATTGACGACAAACACACAAACACAAGTTATCTTTGACAAGATGCTGACATTAAACAAAGTAGAATTTGAGAGTGCCAATCAACTAAAAATTGGACTAGGGGAGCAGACGCTTAACGGAAAAATGGTGCAAAAGTTGGCAACAACTTTGGCAAATACTGCCAATCAATTTAATTTAAAAGCGTTATTTTTACCTGTGCTTATCTCTGAAATTGAAGTTGATGATTTTGTTTATATCGTCACGCAAGCAATCGCGAATAATGATTATCAAGTACAAAAAATTGAGATAGAGGCACCTGAGGAAAACGCACTGCAAAGCGTAACCTTTGAGCGTGGCGCGCAAAGTAGTATTGATAAGGCGTTGGCAGTGGTCAATGGGACAGCACTTGCTCGTACATTGGGTGATATGCCTTCTAATATTTGTACCCCAACTTATTTAGCACAAACAGCGCAGGCATTGGCAAAAGAATTTAGGCTTGACTGTGTGGTTTTGGAAGAATCTGATATGTCAGCATTTGGCATGGGTTCGTTGTTGTCAGTTTCTAAGGGTTCAATTGAACCGCCAAAATTGATTAGTTTGAGTTATCAAGCTAACGGTAATGCTAAGCCAATTGTTTTGGTGGGTAAGGGGGTAACTTTTGACAGTGGCGGCATTTCTTTAAAACCTGGCACAGGTATGGACGAGATGAAATACGATATGTGTGGTGCAGCTTCTGTACTTGGGGCGATGCGTGCGGTGGCTGAGATGAAACTTCAAGTTAATTTAACCATCGTGGTGCCAGCGGTTGAGAATATGCCAGCGCACAATGCATCAAAACCAGGGGATGTGGTTAAAAGTATGTCAGGGCAAACCATTGAAATTCTCAATACCGATGCCGAAGGGCGTTTAATCTTGTGTGATGCGCTCACTTACGCACAAAAATTTGACCCAGCAGTGGTGATTGATGTTGCAACTTTAACAGGGGCAGTCATTATGGCACTAGGTAAGCATCACTCAGGTGTGATGGCGAATGACCAGAGCTTGGCTGATGATTTGATTGCAGCAGGTGAGAGTGCGATGGACACCGCGTGGCAGTTGCCCCTTGATGATGAGTATGATGAATTATTAAAATCTAACTTTGCTGATATGGCAAATATCGGCGGGCGTGAAGCAGGCAGTGTGACCGCTGCTTGTTTCTTGTCTAGATTTACCAAAGATTATCGTTGGGCACACTTAGATATTGCAGGCACTGCATGGGTGAGCGGCGCTAAAAAAGGCGCAACAGGCAGACCCGTTGCTTTATTAACGCAATTTGTTTTAGATTATGTTTGGCAGGCAGGTGTCAAAAAATGAGATGGCTTGAGCGGCGGCGTAAGCTCGGATAAAAATTATTTCAACTTGTTGAAAATCGCAATAAAGGGAAGCCGATGAGTAAAAAAACCATGGTTAAGATGGTTAAGGATGCCCTGCTTTTTTTGGTGTTAAATTGTATAAAAGTTGTTTGAGATTTTTTTGGTAATGTAGTGTGTTATTAAGAAGTGTTTGGTAATAACGGTGTTTTACAAAAAAAATGTCGAAAAAGTGCATTAAGTCTGTTTTGAAAATAATTTTGATTGGTAATTGTATATAATTAAGAATTGCCTAAGTTTTTTGTTTTTTTTGTTTCTTGTTTTCACGCATCTCCTTATGGCGTAAGTCACGCTTTACTTCTTTTACTTTAGCTGGACATTTATGCTGATCTTTGTATAATACTTGGCAATGCAAACATTGCATACATTCATTGTCATTAATATTGCCTTCAGGGTGAATGGCGTCTACCATACATTCATTGGCACAAGTTTGACAAGGTGTGCCGCAATCTTTTGGGTATCTTTTTAGCCAATCAAATATTCTTAATTTAGCGGGAATTGCTAATGCTACACCAAGTGGACATAAGTATCGACAGTAGAAACGCTCAATAAATAGCCCAATAAATAATAGAATTAAAGCGTAGACAACAAATGGCCATGTGCGATTAAAATTTAAAATAACAACTGTTTTAAATGGTTCAATTTCACTAAAGTGTTCTGCCAATTCAAGAGAATAAAAAGAAATGCCAAGCAATCCTAAGAATACTAAATATTTAATCGCCCATGACCTTTCATGTAATCCCCAAGGGAGTTTAACTTGTGGTACTTTGAAATATTTTGCAACCTTATTTAAAAGTTCTTGTAGTGCACCAAAAGGACATAGCCAGCCACAATATACACCTCGTCCCCACAATAGTACAATAGCAGCAACGGATGCCCATGAAATAAATATTAACGGATCAAGTAAAAAGAAATCCCAATTAAATTTATGCATAAGCACATTGATAAAAGTTAAAACATTAACAACTGATAACTGATCATTTGATATAAAACCAATCCATATCAATGTAAATACAAGAAATGAATTGCGAACAATAGAGGTTGCTCTAGCAGATGAGGTTAATCTATCTTGTTCAAAAAATATAACTGTCAGCGCTAATAAGGCGATAAATAAGATGATGATGTCCACTTTTCTATCTTTCCATATGTCTTTAATTAAACTATTTTTATTGGATTTTATGTCGTTTCTAGTTTTCTGAATATTGGTTTTTTCATAGTAATATTCAGGCAGCTGATATTTGACAATATGATTGTAGAATTTCTTTTCATCAACATTGATTGCACGATTAATCAATAAGTTGAATTTCCAAGATGCACTCGGATCAAAATTAGATTTTTTAGGAAATCTGAATAACCCAATTTCAGTAAATTTTGGCGATCCATCGGCATAGGATTTGGCTAGTCGTTTATATTGCATATCTCTAAATCTAAAGATATTTGTACCTTGTTCAACTGCAAACCTATCAAACAGACCACCACGAACAAACCCTGTTCCTCTAAATGAGTATAAACCACTTGCCATAACTAAAATGGCATGCTGATCTTTTGATAGCTTACTAATTAAATTTTTATATTCTGCCTTACCTAAAATATTTTGACCAATTTCTTTTATACTAACCAATGCAAGGTTGAGATCAATAAAGGTATCTTTTAAATTATTTGATTCTGTAATATTTGCTGCAATATTGTAATTATTTTTTAAATATTGTGCATTAACATCTCCAACACTAATTGCGCTATGGGAAATAGCGCCAGAAGATAGCAGTTGCTGCCAACTTTTTTTCTGGATAGGTAAATTTTTATTAATTGTTCCAACCTTGCTATTAGAAAAATTATTTGCAAAACCAGATAAATTAATTTTCTTTGCAAATTTTAATACCGTGTGTAAAACACTGTCGTCAATTATTCGATCAGTTACTGTTGCTCCACTAACAGCATCAATTTTCCGATTATCAAATTGATCTTTGAGCCAAGTTTTAATTACATTAAAATTTTTATATCGAATGAATTTATCTGTTAATCTTTTTTCTGGAATGCCAGTTAGAACAATAGGCTCTGAATGTTTTAAAATTTGAACACCTTGGATTTGACCATTATTATCAATGCCAATAGCGATATGAATGGGTTTGCCAGAATAACCAATTGTTTCGTTAAAATCAGTGTTGATAATTATATAACCAATAGGTTTCTGACCTTGAAAGATACGCAATGCAGGAACATTGCTCATTTTTTGAGTAGTTATCAAACCTGAATAGAAAATAGATAAGTCAATTTTATTTCTAAATTTATCTAGTTGAACATCTCCATGAACAATAAAAGATAGCGACATGAATAATGTAAGAAATAATTTTTTTATTGTATTTTCTATTAACATGTATTTGTATTAAAAAAATTTAAATATGACACAATTTTATATTAACCTGTGTATATTTAATTGACCTATGTCAATGATTATTGTGATTAATCCATTTAAAATTGGCATTTCTTTATAACTTAAGAGGGCGGGAACAATGAAAAAAACAGAAAAAACAGAGGGTTGCGTTCAAACTAGCGTTAGTCGCCGTAATTTTTTAAAAGGTGGTGCTGTGATTGGTGCCAGTGCTGCGGTCGTTCCTGTAGTTGGTGGATTGAGCATGCTAGGTTCAACTAGCACGCAAGCCTCCTCAGGTAAAGGTTCTGTTGCACCAGGCGAATTAGATGATTATTATGGTTTTTGGAGTAGTGGTCAAGCGGGTGAAATTCGTATTATTGGCGTCCCCTCTATGCGCGAACTTTCGCGTATTCCTGTATTTAACAGATGCAGTGCAACGGGTTGGGGGCAAACCAACGAAAGTTTAAAAATTCTAACAGAAGGGTTGACAGAAAAAAGTAAAAAAATGCTTAAAAAGCGAGGTGTGAAATCTTGGGATAATGGCGATCTTCATCATCCCCATATGTCTTTTACTGACGGCACTTATGATGGCAGGTATATTTTTGCTAATGATAAATTAAATTCAAGAGTTGCTAGAATTCGTTGTGATATTATGAAAACTGATAAGATTATTGAGATTCCTAATGCCGCTGATATTCATGGACTTAGACCACAAAAATATCCTAGAACAGGTTATGTGTTCGCTAATGGCGAGCACAGGGTTCCACTGCCTAATGATGGGTCAATCCTAGATGAGCCAGAAAAATATCATGCCATTTTTACTGGCATTGATGGTGACACTATGAAGATTGAATGGCAAGTTATTGTTGATGGAAACTTAGATAATAATGATGCTGATTACCAGGGTTTGTATGCCTTTTCAACCAGTTACAACTCTGAAGAAGGTGTTACATTAGCTGAAATGACATCAGGTGAGCAAGATCATGTTGTTGTATTTGACATTAAAGCCATTGAAAAGGGTGTAAAGAATGGCGACTATAAAATTATGAATGGCGTTAAAGTATTGGACGGCAGAAAGGGATCTAAATATACGCGTTATATTCCTATTTCTAAATCACCACACGGCATTAACACGGCGCCAGATAAGAAACATGTTGTAATTAATGGTAAATTGTCTCCTACAGTGTCAGTAATGGATGTAAGAAAACTACCCGATTTGTTTAAAGACAATATCAAGCCAAGAGATGTTATTGTTGCAGAACCAAAATTAGGTCTAGGTCCATTACATACTTCATTTGATAACCGTGGTAATGCATATACAACGTTGTTTCTTGATAGTCAAGCGTGTAAATGGAATATTAAAAAGGCAATTAGACAATATAATGGTGAAAATGTTAATCCCATTATTCACAAGATTGATACAGCTTATCAGCCAGGACACAACCATACTTCCATGGGGGAGACGGTAAATGCTGATGGAAAGTGGCTGGTGTCTCTTAACAAATTCTCTAAAGATCGATTTATTAATGTTGGACCACTAAAACCTGAAAATGATCAATTAATTGATATTTCAGGTCCAAAAATGAAACTTGTACACGATGGTCCTACTTTTGCTGAGCCACACGATTGTATTATGGTAGACACTTCAATTGTCAACCCTTCAAATATTTATAAGCGCGACGATCCAATGTTTGCTGATGCAGTGGCACAGGCGAAAAAAGATGGCGTTAAATTAGAAGGGGACAGTAAAATTATTCGTGATGGGAACAAGGTTCGTGTTTATATGTGGTCTGTTGCTCCCACTTATAGTATGAATAAATTTACTGTTAATGAAGGCGATGAAGTGACAATCTATGTGACAAATTTAGACAAAGTTGACGACCTAACACATGGTTTTGCAATGGGTAAATATGGTATTGCTATGGAGGTAGCGGCACAAGCAACTTCATCAGTCACTTTCATTGCTGATGACCCAGGTGTGCATTGGTGGTATTGCCAATGGTTTTGCCATGCACTGCATATGGAAATGCGTGGTAGAATGTTAGTGAAACCGGCATAATAAATACTGCATATGTTATTTTCAGGAATAATCACATTAACCAAGTGTTCATCTTTATGATATTTTGACTGATAAAAAGTATCCGTTTTATCGGTTAATAAAGTTAAATTTTTTACCAACTGATTGTTCGTTGAAAATGGTTTTAATTAGAATGGCATTAAGATTATCGGTGTGTGCTTATAGTAGTTTTTTATATGCACAGCCTATTATTATCACGCCAGATAAAAATCTATCCAGTATTATTACCAGTGCTTCTGATGGTGATGTCTATCTATTAAAACCTGGTGAGTATCTAGGTAATTTTGTTGTGAACAAGGAAATTACCATTAGAGGTGAAGATAGTGTAAAAATAATAGGATCTAAAAAAGGCAGTGTTATTACGGTTAACGCCTCTAATGTTACGATAGAAAATCTTATTATCGTTAATTCAGGTATAAATTTAGCCTCCCAAGACAGCGCTATTTTTGTAAACAAAAATGTAAACAATACTTTAATTCAAAACAATACTCTAATAAACAATTTGATTGGCGTATATCTTTGGGGCTCAACAAACTCAAGTGTTATTAATAATAAAATTGTTGGCAAGAAAGATTTGCGTGAAAATGAGCGTGGGAACGGTATACAACTTTGGAATTCCCCTGGTTCAAAGGTAAGTTTTAACGATATTAGTTATGGAAGGGATGGAATTTTTGTAACGACTAGTAAAGACAATATTTTTAATAATAATATTTTTCACAATTTGCGTTACAGTATCCATTATATGTACACCAATAATAGTAGTGTAAAAAATAATGTCTCTATTGGTAACGATATAGGGTATGCATTAATGAGTTCCAATAAGCTTAATATTAATAACAATATATCTATCAACGACAAAGAACACGGTCTATTTTTTAATTATTTGAACGACTCCAAAATCAATGGCAATGTGGTAATTAACGGAAAACATAAATGCTTATTTGTCTATAATTCTAACTTCAATATTATTATTAATAATTATTTTCGAGGGTGCTTAATTGGTGTCAATTGGACTGCAGGATCTGATGAAAATGAGTTTTATGATAATGCCTTTATTGGTAACTACAAGCAAGTTAAGTATATCAGCACAAAGAATATAGAATGGTCGTATAAGGGGAAGGGCAATTATTGGAGTAATCACCATTCTTATGACATGAATAATAATGGCATTGCCGATAGCGCTTATAAACCTAATGATATTACTGATAAAATTTTATGGAATTACCCAAATGCAGCTATTTTATTAAATAGCCCTATTATGCAATTACTTAAATATTCTAGTCGACATTTTCCATCGTTATTACCAGGAGGAATTCTTGACTCATACCCATTGATGAGCGCATCTAAAATCGCAATAGGAACATTAAAAAATGCCAAAAAATATATTGATTAACTATAAAAATATAAATTTTTCCTATAAGGATGTGCAAATACTTTTTGATATTAATATAACCATCAAAAAAGGAGAAAGTGTTGCTATTGTTGGGCATAATGGTGCGGGTAAAACCACATTAATTAAACTACTGATTGGTGTATTAGAGCCAAACTCAGGCACGATTAATTCAACACACTATATTCAGACTAATAAACTGAGTTTTATGCCAGAACATAGTGCGTTGTATGGTCATTTAAGTGGTATTGAATTAATGCATTATTTTGCAGAACTTAAAGGCGTTGGCTTTAAGGATATTGATAAAATACTTAAATTAGTGAAAATAGATTTTGCCATGTATAAAAAAATATCGCAATATTCAAAGGGCATGAAACAACGATTAATGCTTGCGCAGGCGTTATTGTCCGACCCTGAAATACTGATTCTTGATGAGCCTTATTCTGGACTTGATCCTAGTAGCAGACGCTTATTTAGTTATATTTTGCAAGACTTGAGTGCCAAAGGTAAGAGTATTATTTTATCTTCACATACATTAGAAGGCTTGACAGATATTGTTGATAATGTTATTTTTATGAAAAAAGGCAGAGTTGCTCTTTCGGGTAAAATTAAGACAGTTATTGATAATTTAGATCTGAATGATAAAATAAAACTAACTCTCGATAAAGAATCTTCAGCAGATAAAATTATAAAATCTATACAGCATTTAATTACATCGCACATGCTATCTCACAATAAGCTAACTCTATTTTACAAAACAACCAACAATATAGAAATATTGAGAACCATTGTTAATATTGCATCTATTCAAGATATTGATATTAATAAAGCAAATGTCAATGATGCTTATTATCTTATATACGATAAATTATAATGTCTAATCCAATTTTAACTATCTGCGTAAGAGAAATAAAAAATACGATAAATAATCACTACCTACTTGGTATGACGCTACTATTGGCTACTTTGTCATTATTTCTTGTATTGCTCAGCGATACATCCTTTAGTGGTTCAGGTGTTAACAACCTTAGTATGCAAATTACCAGTTTGTCTAGCTTAAGCATTTTTTTTATTCCGCTTATGGCACTATTTTTAAGTTACGACTCAATTGTTGGAGAGAGTGAACAGGGGAGCTTGTTGTTAATGTTGTCTTATCCAATCAAGCGTCATCAGTTTATTCTTGGAAAATTTTTTGCTAATTGGATAAGTCTATCTATTGCTATTGTATTAGGGTACTGTTCTATTCTCTTGCTATTGTCATTTGGTAGCAATTTAACAATAAAGTTCACTTATGCATCATTTGGTTTGATTTATACTTCTATTTTATTAGGCGGTATATTCACAGCAATGGCACTATTGGTTAGTGTGGTTGTGGTGCAACGAAGTACAGCAATTATATACTGTATTGCAATTTGGCTATTTTTTGTAATATTCTTTGATATGCTGTTATTAATTGTTTTAACAAGTGAATACGGTTATATTATTAGTGCTGATATGCTGAGTAATATACTGCTATTTAATCCAATTGATATGTTTAGAATTATTAGTGTTGGCGATCAAGGTAATAATCTTTTACCTTTGCATTCCCTGTCTAATGTAGTTGTATTTTCTCAGTTCATACTCACATTATCAATGCTGATTTGGATAATTGCACCACTAATATATGCTATTTATTTACTGAGGGGGAAAAATTTGTAATATTGTATCTATCTCCAGAATGGATAAATGGAAAAATAATTTTCCAAATACCCGCATCAGTATGGATCATGAAATTGGCAGTCCATTTTGTTTTTTGCAGCGTGCATAATGACAAAAATATTTTTCCATTAAATTTTTTATCGCTAATTCTGCTCAAATGAATCTTTGGTGGGCTGTAATCTAGGTCTGTCGCTATAAAGGTTGCTTCAATTTTTTTTACTTGTGTGTTACTTAACTTGACTGTGATTGTTGCCTCTTTAGTTGGAGGTAAGCCCTTGGGGTTAATATCAAAAGAAAGGTTAAATAAATCGTCAATTTGAACATTACAAGCGCTCAACATTATAGAACAATCGTCAACAATGATCACTCCTTTTTTTATCGGATCATCCTTGTTAAGGAAAATAAAAAATAGAGTTGCGAGCACAACTAAAAGTGTGATTATCTTTTTCAAAGCTTTTTTATTATACATCGTCCTAAAACCTCAAATAACTTTTAAAAATTTCTTATAGCAAACCTCAAGAAGCCCTTGCTGGTGTATTGGCAAGAGAATAGGGTTGCTTTAGTGACAGAGTATTTAAGTTTAAATAAAAAATATCTGACCTTGTTAAAGATAGCAATCAAGGGTGATCTTTGAGTAAACAAGTTGCCAATCAGAGTGTCTTGCTTTTGAAGGCGTTTGATTGACACGCTGCATTTTTAATCTGTATCTAACCAAACACCCAAGCCTTGGGCACAGATTTCTAAATCACCTTTAAAAATCTTAATTTTCTGTGTTTTGTCTAAAGTAACACCATGTTGCCCCGCAATCTCTAATAAGTAATCAAGCAAAGCTTCTTTAATGGCTTTATGGCGACTGACATGGCCTTGCATTTGTTTGGCAATGTTAGTAAAGCCATCAATATGTGTTGCCAACATAGCAGCAGATTTTTGCGTGAATTCAATGCGGTTAAAATGCGTTAAGTAAGCGTATTTTGGTTGTAATGTCATCAGTTGTTGAATAGTATTTTTCCAAGCATCAGGGTCAAATTGAATCGGTGTGGTAGGCGGGAAAATCAACACACCTTGCTCAGTGTCAAACTCTCTGTAACTCACGCCCAAGGTATCACCACTAAAAATACCGCGCGATTTTTCATCCCAAATGCACACATGATGGCGAGCGTGCCCAGGGGTGTCAATAAATTTTAAGACTCGGCTTCCCAGTGTGATTTCATCTTTGTCTTTAGCGATGATAATTTTATCTTTAGCGATTGGGATTAAATCGCCTAAAAATTGCTTAAAAAACAATTCGCCATATACGCCAATCACACCAGCACGCAGTTTAGAGGGATCAATTAAGTGATTTGCTCCATATTCATGCACATAAACTTTAGCATTGGGCAGGTGTTTAATAAGCGCACCCGCACCTCCTGCGTGGTCTAGGTGAATATGTGTCAAAATAATATAATCTACTTGTTCTCGTTTAATATTCTTTTCATCAAGCGTTGCAAGTAGCGTTGGCACAGATAAATAACAGCCAGTATCAACAAAGGCGACACATCCGTTGTCTTCAATTAAATAAGCAGCAACAAAATCATCACGCATATGCCGTGTGTCAATGCAAGTAATGCCAAAATCAAGGTCGAAGTAAATAGGTTTCATAAGCGACTCCTTAAGCGATAAAAAACCACTCAGAAGAGTGGTTTTTTGTATAACACGGTGAGAATAAATTTATTCGTCATCCACCTCTTTGCCCGCGCCTGCTTTTTGGATGGCAGTCATGGTTGATTTTACCTCTAATGCTAATTTAAGTAACTCTGGTGGGAGTGGTGCGCCACCGTAAATCATCATATCCATATTTAAAGAATACAGCCATTTTTCACCTTTTTGGTCTTCAATCAAAGCGATGCGACAAGGCAAGTAAGCAGAAAATGCATCTGAATGATCAACCATTACCATTGCAGTTGTTGGTTTGCAGTATTGGTAAATCTTGAGGAACCGTTGTTTTTTGTCAAGTTGCAGTTCAACCTGTTCAGAAAGAGGCAATTGACCTACATCTTTAATATTTCTTTCAATAGCAACTTCTGCCATTGCCTCTTCAATATCTTCAATGGACATTTCAGGATCAACTTTATCACGCACAATAGATGCCATGGTAATATCATGTGTATCAAGCAGTATGTTGGTCATTGGCATATAGACTTTTTCCATTGCTTCTGGATGCAGCTTCGGAGAAATCATTTCACTGATAACCTTGGTGGTTACGCCGTATTGCACTTGCAATGACACCATATAATAAGCTGCGATTGCACCGATAATTATTAGTATGTTTTTAATTATTTTCATCTTATTTCCTCTCGTTAAAGTTAAAACAGTGGTAAATTTTAACAGTTTGCCTATATAGTGCAAATGTATCACTATATGATAATTCTCTTATATTAACTCGGTATTTTAATGCCGAGTTAATACAGATAACCTTAAAACTATACTATATGCAAGCCATTTAGCACAATATTAGTCAAACTCACCACCCCAACTATTTTCCCGTTGTCTAACACTGGACAACGCGATAATCCAAGGCGAGTCAACAGTCTTGCACAATAACGAATATCCATATCAGGATGGACAGAAATAATAGGTTTGGTCATAATTTCATAGACATTAACACGCTCAAGCGCTCGGTCTTTAGCAATAACTTTAGAGGCAATGTCAGCAATTAAGACGACACCATATTCATCGTAATCATGAGATTTATCAACTAAAAGCATTTTGGTTTTTTTGTGTTGCATATCATTTAGTGCATTTTGTACACTACATTTTGAATCAACAATATCGACTTGCGTCCACATAATATCTTTGACTAAGGTGGGTGTTGTATTATTCATCATTATATTTTCTCCTTTACTGTGTGTGTTAGTGCTTGAATTTGATGCGCCACGCCAAGTGCATCCTCTACATCAATTTGAAAGGCAATGCCTTCTTGAGCATTACGCTCAAAATCTCCCGCTTGTGCAATAGTCTCTAAAATATCTCTGGCGAGATGTTGCTCAACCAATAGCAATAAAACATCTCTTGGCGTTTCTAGGCTTAAGCCTAGAAATGTTTTATTATGTTTTAAGCCCTCACCTCGCGCTTGAGAAATGATGGTTGACCCTGTGGCGCCCTTGTCTCTCGCTGATTCAAGGATCAAGTCAGTTTTGTTGCTATCAACAAAGGCAATAATCAGTTTAAAGTGCATTATTTTTTCCTCCTAGTTAAAAAATCTGTTATTTGTGCATATGCCAGCACGCTCATAATCGGGAACAATGAAGCAAAGGCAATCAGTCCAAAGCCATCAATAATTGGGTTTCTCCCCTCAATTGTACTCGCCAAACCCAAACCTAGGGCGGCAACCAAAGGTACAGTAACGGTAGAGGTGGTAACGCCTCCTGAGTCATACGCTAAGGCAATAATACTTTTTGGTGCAAAATAAGTTTGTATTAGCACAACAGCGTAGCCGGTGATAATAAAATAGTGGATGGGTATGCCAGTTACAATGCGATAGCTACCTAGAGAAATACCAACAGCCACACCGACAGCCACGGTAATACGCAACGACCAAGTCTTGATAGAGCCACCTGATACTTGGTGCGCCTTGATTGCCACTGCTAACAACGAAGGCTCGGCAATGGTGGTGGAGAATCCAACAGCAAAGGCGAAAATATACACCCAATAGTAATCTTCCCAACTGGCATTACTACCGATAAAATCAGGACTGGTAAGCTGGTTTGCCATGAGTTTTCCTAGTGGAAAAAGTGCTTTTTCTAATCCAGCAATAAATAAAGTCAGCCCAATCCATACCAAAACAAAGCCAATAATAACCTGCTTCAAATGCGGAATTTTCTGTTTAAGGATAAGCAGTTGAAAGCCAAATAATACCGAAGCAATGGGCGCTACATCCCAAAGCATATCAACAAAGGGTTGAAATAAATCTACCACAACATTCCAAAAATCATCACAGCAACAATCGGTAATAATGAGGCAATGGCAATCATACCAAAGCCATCAGTCATTGGATTTCTGCCACGAATTGAGCTTGCCAAACCCACGCCCAATGCAGTAACGAGTGGCACGGTAATGGTGCTAGTGGTAACACCGCCAGAATCATAAGCGATACCAATAATATTGTCAGGTGCAAAAGCGGTGGTAATAATAACCAGCAAATAGCCGCCAATAATTAAAGTGGTTAGTGGCCACCCCTTGATGATGCGTAGCACCCCTAATAATACCGAGAGTCCAACGGATATTGCCACTGTGTAACGAAGTATTTGTGCATAAGGTTGTAATTCTATTTCTTGTATTAAGCCACCGAGTTGTGCAACACTGGCAGCTTCATTGGCAACGGCAATGAGTGCGGGCTCTGCTATCGTGGTACCAAAGCCTAGGGCAAAGGAAAATATCAGTAACCATATTATTGAGCCTTTTTTAACCAATGCAAATGCCAAGACCTCACCCATTGGAAAGAGTCCTAAATTCAAACCATAAACAAACAGGGTTAAGCCAAGTAGCACAAAGCCTGTGCCAAGGACGATGTCAAACAGGTTAGGAATGCTTTGTTGTAGCACAATGAGTTGAAAAAAACCAATAACCAACACAATCGGTGCTAAATCTTTAGCACTGTCCAGCAAGTTGTGACCAAACACTTTGAGTATTTTTTTCATGAAGGTCTCATTATAATACAAGGTATGAAAGAAGTCGTTTTAATTAATGGAAAGCAACAATCTACGCTGAGCGTTTTTAATCGCCTGACCCAGTTCGGTGATGGTTTGTTTGAAACCTGTCTCGCTGAAAATACCCACTTATTATTTTGGTCACAACATTTTGAGCGATTAGAAAAAGGGCGCATGCAGCTAAAAATCAATCCCGTGAGTGAAAAAGTATGGCTAGAAGATGTTAGTACAGCACTGAGAATTGCCAAGATGACCCATGCAGTGGTAAAAATCATCCTGTCTCGTGGTGAAAGCATGAGGGGTTATGGATTTGAAAACAATATTGAGCCAACACGACTTGTTATGGTCTCTATGATGCCAAAAATACCGAGTGAATATACACTGAGTATTTGTCACAGTGGTTATGCCAACAATCAATTATTGGCTAATATCAAGCATTGTAATCGTCTTGAGCAAATATTGGCGCGCAGTGAATTGCACTGTGATGAGTGCATTATGTTAGATGATAATGATTGTGTTATTTCAGTGACGCAAGGCAATATTTTTGCCGTGAAGCATCGTGTATTATTAACACCGAATTTAGACAAATGTGGTATTGCAGGTACGCGTCGTGCTAGGGTGTTAAAAATTGCCAAGGAAATAGGTTTGCAGGTGAGAGTAGAGACATTAATGTTGCAAAAATTACTAGAATGTGACGAGGTGTTTATTACCAATAGCGTGATTGGCATTCAACCAGTTATCTCTATTGGTGAAAAGATTTTTACACAACAAGTCATCACGCAAAAATTAAGACAAACTTTTAAAAAAGTCAGGTGAGACCTTTGCATAAATAGGGATGATTAGCAAAATCCAATTTTTGCCCAATGGGTGATTTTTTTAAACCTTGTCCTAGCAGGGCTAAGGCTGGGTTTAAAAAATCGCCAAGTGGGTGAAAAGTGGGTTTCTGATGATTGTTCCTATTTATGCAAAGGTCTCTATTAAAAGGTCTCTATTA
>NZ_FQTR01000005.1 GCF_900128535.1 bacterium endosymbiont of Bathymodiolus sp. 5 South
TTTTATTCGTTATAGACCCCTCCCTCTCTCTGGTCTGATATACTATCTCCCCATTGAGCAAGTGCTAGTTTTGTTATAGACCCCTCCCTCTCTCTGGTCTGATATACTCCAAAGCCATACAAACCTTATATATAAAGGCTTGCATGGCTTTGTAGTGTGTATTTTTCAAAATAACAACAACTGTTTTCCTGCATTTTTCTCCGTTTTTCTAACCGTTCCAAGCAATATTTCCATACGTGCATATTGTTTTTCGGTGACTTGCAACATTCGAATATTGCCCTTAGTTGGTAATATTGACCTTAGATATTTTAAATGGGACTCTACACTATCTAGTCCTTTACAGACCCTTGAATAAACTGAAAATTGCAACATAATAAATCCATCCTTTAAAAGATATCGCCTAAATACAGTGTAAACTTTTTTATCATATTTAGTTTTGGTAGGCAAGTCAAAAAATACAATTAATCGCATAAAGCGGTCATCTTTATTTAACATGTTGTGGTAACAATAAGAAATCAGAACTTCCACATTCGCTAGCTTTTAACAAACTAAAAATTAATTTCTGAATGGCATTCAACATAGTAGTTTTTTGGTTATCAAACGCAATCTGTTTATTTAAAATACTAACTAGCTCTATACGCACTTGTTGACTTAATTTGTTGCCACTATTGTTATAATCCTTGGTTAGTAAGTAAACCTCATAATCAACAAATGGTCTAAATGGTTCAATCAAATCATCAACTAAATTAAAGGCATTCAATTCATTTTTATGATGAAAACCAAATGCTGGAATAAATCCGCTAGCACTTACGCATCTAGCAATAACGCCACGAACAATACTGTATCCATAATCTAACGCTGAATTTCTAATATCATCCACATTGTTGCGCCTAAAATCTTCAAATAGAATGCGCCAATAAATAGTAGCAGCGTGCGCCTCACGATTGGTTTTATCTGCTGATTGCACTTTAGATGCAATTAAATTTAATTGCTTATTAGGCTGTTGAGTTATTTTTACCAGTGTTTGTTGTTGATTGTGTATTTTGGCTTTTACTAATTTTTGCCACGCTCTATTCTTAAAAGATTTAGACCAATTGTTTTGTAAAAAAGCATGTTTTGTCATTCTACTATGCTGATAAAAAGGTTGAAATACACCTATTGGCATATGCTTTTCATCTGAAAAAATAACGGCAATATTATAACTTGCGCAATGTGCCATAAAAACTGCAGTTAAAGTAACTTGTGGGTTCTCAATAACAACTGCAGAAACTTCGCTAATGACAACAATAACATCTTCTTCATCTAAACGCCTTAATAAAATATTATTATTCTTAATAGAAAGTTTACAAGGATTGCTAATTAAAATAGTTTGCCATGACATTATTATTTTTGTTGCTTTGATTTGTTTTTACGCATTTGCTTGATCAGTGGCAAGCGTTTTTCATTAATTACTTCTTGGTAATCGCCCAATATAGACACTTGATATTTTTTGATAGATTGTAAATCACTTTTTGTTGCAAGTAAAATATCTATAAAGCCTTTTTTGTTATCAGATTTTTTTCGCTCTATTTCTGCCTTATTATGTCGTTGATAAGCAATTTTCCCATCTGATTGAATATATTTAAAATAAGCCAACAAATCTCTACTTGGATTTTTTTTATTACCTTTAGTTTCAAACTTAATCAAATCATCTTTAAACAAAGAAAATAAAAACTTAGAGTCTTCATCTATTTCCTTACCCGATAAATCCAATTTTGGAAAATCATCTTTATAAAAATCTGCTGGATAAAATACTACAAATTGATATTTATTTTTTGCATTTTTAAACACGTCAACTCTTTGAATTACACCATTTTCTGCCACACCTTGATTAACGGAAAATTTATATTTTCCACCTATATTTTTTGATTTTATTGTAGCTTTATGTGCTGCTCCAGCTACTTTTCGTCTTGGTGCAAAAGAGACAAAAATATCGTTAATACTTTGATCTAAAGCATTTTTAAAATTAACAAAAGGCGGAGTGAATTTAACTAGTCTTTCATCAGTGGTTTGATATTTAAAATCTTCTCTTTTGGCGGAAATAGTTGACATTCTTTGCACTTCTCCTTGAGTTGAAAAAGCTAGAATAATTGCATCTTCAGCATGATGTAGATTATTATCTCTATTTTTTGCTTCAACGCCCCAGTTATAACGCAACTGGCTTGTCAATGCTCCATTCCTAGTTTTTACTTTTTGTTTGATTTCTGAATTTTCTAAGAATGCTAAATTTCGTTCAACAAAGTTTTTAATAAATTTAGAAGCATAAGCGGTATCATTTAAATTGCGTGCTAGAAAACCACTTTCTGGATTTTCAATATCATTATCGGTTAAATCATTGCCTCGTCTTTTAGGGAGGTTAGTGTTGAGTAATTTATTCCTCTTTGCCTGTTTAATATTAACAAAGCTGTTGATATAATTTTTATATTCTTGCCACTCACTATTATTTTTTTCGCCATTTGCCAAATATTCAAATGGTGTTTGATTGGTTTTATTTTGGTTTTCTACTTTCAAGCATAAAACTTTATTATTTAAACTGTTATCAAAAGTTCTACTCCATGGTAAGATATGGTCAATTTCAACATATCCATCCTCTAATAGCCTATCTATTTCAATAGATTGTCTAGAGTAAATGCATTTGCCGTGCTGTTGTTCGTAAAGTCTAAGCTTTAAAAGCTCCCTTCCTGTTCCTTCATAGACAAAAATCTCTAAAAATTGTGCTTTAATTGCTGCTTTTTCTTGTTGATATTCTTTTTGTCCTGTTACAATTTCAAACTTTCTTTTTTTAGAGTTTTTTAATTCTCTTGCCATTTCAATATGCATCACATCAAAACTACCATGTTTACGAATAACCGCATTTAGTACCTTTCTAAATTGAGAAAAAACACGCTTAATTGTTGGATTGGTAATTTGATAATTCTCCTCCTTGTTGAGTGGTCGTAGGTATTGCTGCGGATTAGTATTTTTAAAATGAGAGTGATGCTCATAGACCTCTTTAATAGCATTATGATATTTAAGCCCTTCTTCCTGATGAGGGATAATCTTATCAAGAGCCTGCACAGAAAGATTGTTAAACCCAGAAAAAGATATATTTAACAAACCATCAATCGCCTCATTTATAGCAATTTCGTCCAAGTCTAAATTTTTAAAAACTTGTTCTTCTAAATCTTGAGTCGCGCTTTTATCGTCTTTTTGATAGGTAATAATTTCTGCTATTTTGTTAAATTTAATCTTACTGGTAAACAATAAATCAAATACCTTTTGATTTAATTCTTTTTTGATGGAGTGATAACCATTTAATTTACCAAAAACAGTGTCCTCAACTTTAGTATCATATTTAACGCCCTTAAATTTTTGAGAATCTTGTAATGATAAAATACTGCGAATACTGCTATATTTATAGCGTTTAAATTTTTCTTTTTTATCGTCTAGCACTTGTTTTTCAAGTTTTTCTTTTTGCTCTGGCGTCAACCAATCCTCTAACTTGTAAAAATCAACTATTTTGGCTTTAATATTGGTTTTATATTCAAAATTTTGATGATAGTCTAATTGCTTAAATTCAAAATTACCCGATATTTCTAATTGTTTTCTTAAAGTGGCATACTTAACTTCTTTTGTTTTGTAAAAAATATCAAGCAATTTATCAAGTGCTGAAAACTCAAATAACCGCTTAATCTCACCAGTATTTTCATCAATTAAATCGGTGTTGTTTATTTTATTAAGTAAAACTGATTTCTCTGCCGAAAAACAATTTTTTGCACCTCTATATTTGCCTTGTTCAAAAGTGCATTTTCCTACTAAATCAGCTTTAAACTGTATTGGACGCTGAGTAAAGACAATCTGTTTATATTTTTGTTTTAATTCGTCGGTGGTAAATTGATTACCAAGCTCCGCTTGTTTTTCAAACAACACATCAATTTCCTCCCTTAAAAAAATACGAGATACTGACCAAGTATAATTGTCTTTTTTATTACGTCTAACTCTACCGCTACTCGGGTGTTTGGTTTCACTATATATCATTTCGCCAATGGTTTGATAGCCTCCTTGCTTCATCTTTTCTTGGTTTGTTTTAATGGCGGATAAAACTTTTTTCTTATCAGTGTTGCCACTTTCTTCTGCTTTTCGATTAGATTGGTAAGCTCGTCTTTTGGCAATATGATACAAAACTCTTGCCCATTCTTTATTATCAAGTTGCCTCTCTAAACCTTTTGCTCGTAGTTGCCAAATATCTAAACGCTTTTCACTATTAAACAAGTGCATAAATTCTGACTTTGAAAGTAATTTATTGCTAATAAATAATTTCTTTAATTGAATAAGTCGCTGTTTTTTACGATTTAAAGCTCTTCTACCACCTCTAAATTCTCGTCTAACGGAAGCAAGAGTTTTCCCATCTTTATTAGTAGACTGAGTAAAAATACGCACTCCAGAGTCAATAATTTCATTCTTCTTGTCATCAACCAATGCCCAGCCAACTGAAGCAATTCCTAAATCAACGCCTAATATTTTCATCTTTTACTCCGGTGCATAAAAAGTTGTTTATAATACACCTTTATAGTGTGTCAAACCAGAGAGAGGGAGGATTTACTATAATAAGGTTTCTAGGTTTCTTGATCCGATAGGCGCTAATATTTAATATTATCCTCAATAAGAAATCACCTTTTTAAAATATTTAGTCCTTCCTTAGAATTATAAATTAGGCTAAATAAAAAATATCAGGCTTGTCCTGATATTTTTTTATTTAAGATTCAAATTTTAATTATTTGACAATATCCTTAAATACATTTCCTCGCTGTTCAAAATCATCAAACATATCAAAACTCGCACAAGCTGGGGATAACAAAATTGCACCCTTGTCAATTAAGGTACTGGCAACATTAACCGCTGCTTCCATAGAGTTGGCATAGGTAACTTTTGCAGTGTGGATGTTGTTGCCTAGCTCTTTGGCGCTTTGCCCGATTAAAACAACATGGGGTATATGGTTATCAATCAATGCAAATAAAGCGTTGTAGTCTTCTTGCTTTTTGATACCACCTGCAATGAGTACAATGTTTTCGTATTGGTTTATTAATGCCTTGATTGCGGTTATAGTGGCTATGGCGTTGGTGGCTTTGGAGTCGTTGTAATAATCAATATTTTGCTTTTTTGTGACCCACTCTATGCGGTGTTCCAAGCCTTTAAAGGTTTTGATGGTTATCATCATTGAATCGGTGTTAAGCCCAATTTGCCTACCCAAAGCAAGTGCTGCTAATACATTGACTATATTGTGTTGTCCGATAAGTGGCAACTCATCTGCATCCATCAGTGCGTCATCGCCTTTTAGAATATAGCAACTACCATGACAGGTAACCGTGCCAAAATCACTGCCTTGCTTAGGCATATCCATACCAAAATATTTGGCATTGTCTAGCGTTGGGGTGAGTGGCTCATCTGCGTTAATAACTGGATGTTGGCAATATTGGTATAGACTCAGTTTGGATTTAATATAGTGTTCAAAACTGGGGTATCGGTCGAGGTGATCAGGGGTGATGTTGAGCACCACGCCAGTTAATAGTGTTAAATTTTGTGTGTAATCTAGTTGGTAACTAGACAACTCTAATACATAGTAATCAATTTTATCACTTAAACACTCTAATGCTGGCTTGCCGATATTGCCGCCAATAGCGACTCTGTTGCCATCATTGGCAATCATTTCACCGAGTAGTTGGGTAACGCTTGATTTGCCATTAGAGCCGGTAATGCCGATAATTGGGGCATTGGCATGGCGTGAAAATAACTCTATATCACTAATAACAGGGATGTTATTAACCCTAGCCAAAACCACAATAGCCTCGTTTTGAGCGATTCCAGGGCTAATAATAACCTCATCAATATTATTTAACAACTCGGGCTTCCAGTCGCCTAAAAATAAATTTTCTGTGTTAAATTGGCTTTTAAATGGCAATAAAAATGGGGGGGCGTTTCGATTATCCGCTATCCTAAAAGCAACCTGTTGTTTGGTTAAAAACCGTGCAATAGAAACACCTGTTTTTCCTAAGCCTAAAATCAGCTTCATCTTGGTTTTTTAGTATAAAATTAAATCATTTTACACGGTTAACAACAAAGGATAAATTATGAATACATTTGCAAATATGGCAACAATGAGAGTTGCCAAGGTTAAAAATAAAGTTTTGTCAGATACCATGAAATTATTATCATACACACTGGTGTTTGGTGGTTTGTCTTCTTGGTTTTCAATCTCTATTGGTGCAGGTTTTAGCTCGGCAATCGTGAGTTTAATTGCAGCAATTGCGGTCATTTGGTTTGTCTTACCAAGAACTCAAAATAGCAATATGGGGATTTTAACTGCATTTTCAGTTGCAGGCCTATTGGGCTATTCCCTTGGTCCGATGTTAACACATTACTTAGCAATGCCAAATGGCGCAAGTTTGGTCATGCAAGCACTCACTGGTACCGGCGTTTCCTTCTTTGCAATTAGCTTTTATGTACAAAATACCAAAAAAGATTTTAGTTTTCTCAATGGCATGATATTTTTTGCTATGGTTGGCATTATTGTTTTGTCTTTAGTTAATATATTTTTTATTGAATCTTCTTTTGTTGGCTTGGCCATTTCATTTGCTGTGGTATTAATCATGGGTGCATTTATGCTTTCACAAATGTCCGCTATTATTAATGGCGGAGAGACTAATTACATCTCAGCAACGGTTGGTCTATATTTAGCACTACACAATATGTTTACGAGTTTGCTGCATATTTTAGGTGCTTTTGGCGACGATTAGTCACTCAACAACAAACCACCCCTTCTTATGATTGATAAAGAAGGGTATCGTGCCAATATTGGTATCGTTATTACCAATGACAAAAAGCAGATACTCTTAGCCAAGCGCCACCAGCAGGATGCTTGGCAATTGCCACAAGGTGGCATTAACAAAGGTGAGAGTGAACTTGAGGCATTGTTTCGTGAATTAAATGAAGAAATTGGACTCTTACCTAAGCATGTGGATTTGGTTGCTAAAACACCAAAATGGTTGCGTTATGATTTACCAAAACAACACATAAGACACAGACAAAAACCACTTTGTATTGGGCAAAAGCAGATATGGTTTTTGCTAAAACTTACGGGTAAAGAGAATGATATCAAACTAGACACACACTCTGATGTTGAGTTTGACGATTGGCAATGGGTGGATTATTGGCACCCTATCGAAGCAGTCGTTGACTTCAAAAAGTCAATTTATGAAGACATGCTCAAATCTTTAGCCCCTGTGTTGTTTGACAATCAACATAAAGTGCCTGCACAATATTCCCGTTCACTTAAATGCGTGGCAATTACACTCAACAAATAATCTAATGCAGTGGTCTATTGGTATAATTCCAACCTTTGTTCATTCATAGATAGGACTAAACTTATGAATATAGGAATTTTAGGGCTGGGCACCGTTGGTGGTGGCGTGGTTAATGTCTTGGCAAAAAATCAAGCCGAAATTATGCGTCGCACGGGCGCACAAATACAAGTAACGCACGCTGCAGTTAGAGATATTAATCAATCTCGTATTTGCCCGACAAAAGGCATTCAGCTCACTCAATCGCCCCTTGACATCGTCAACAATAACTCAATTGATATTGTGCTCGAATTAATGGGTGGTACGACTTTGGCCAAAGAATTGGTAGAGACAGCCCTTAAAAATGGCAAGCATGTGATTACTGCCAATAAAGCCTTGATTGCCACACACGGCAATGAATTACTGGCTTTGGCAAAAGACCACAACGCGCATTTATTGTTCGAGGCGGCAGTGGCTGGTGGCATCCCAATCCTTAAAGCTTTAGAGCAAGGGATGAGTGCCAACCAAATTGAAATGGTCGCTGGTATTATCAACGGTACAGGCAACTTTATCCTGACTGAGATGCGTGATAAGGGTAGAGATTTTGCTGATGTGTTGAAAGAAGCACAGGAGTTAGGCTATGCGGAAGCTGACCCAACTTTTGATGTTGAAGGTATTGATGCAGCGCACAAATTAGCCATATTGTCCGCCATTGCTTTTGGTTGTGAATTGCAATTTGACAAAGTATCCACACAAGGCATTAGTCAAATCAGTGGTGAAGATGTGGCTTTTGCTACAGAGCTGGGTTATTCTATCAAACACTTAGGCATTGCCAAAAAACTCAACGGTAAAATTCAAATGCGTGTACATCCAACACTCATTCCAAAAACTCGCCTATTGGCAAATGTTGATGGGGTCATGAATGCCGTATTAGTCAAAGGCAATGCGGTGGGTCCAACGCTGTATTATGGTGCTGGGGCAGGCGATGAAGCCACTGCCAGTGCCGTGATTGCTGATTTGGTTGACATAATTAAAGGCTCGCTCAGTCGTGATGTTTTGGGTTGGCAGTCACTTGAAGCAACCCCCTATCAAAACCAAGATGATATTGAGAGCATTTTTTATCTACGCTTATTAGCCACTGACAAACCAGGCGTATTGGCAGATATTACCGCAATTTTTGCCAATCACCATATCAGTGTAGAAGCAGTCATACAAAAGCAAATTGATGCACAAGACAATGCGCATATTGCCATTATCACCAACCAAGTAAAAACCAAAGATATTAATGCAGCGGCAGCAGCAATCCAACAACATGATTCTATCCAAGAAGAGGTTAAAATCATTCATGTAGAAACACTCGATTAAAAGGACAATATGATGAGATATACCGGCTTAATTAACCATTATAAAGACAGACTACCTGTTGATGAAAACACAAACTTTATCAGCTTAGGTGAAGGCAACACACCACTAATTCGCTTAGAAAATATCCCCACCCTACTAGGCAAAAAAGTGGATATTTATGTGAAATACGAAGGCTTAAATCCAACCGGTTCATTTAAAGACCGCGGTATGACGATGGCAGTAACTAAGGCGGTAGAAGCAGGCTCAAAAGCCATTATTTGCGCCTCTACAGGCAATACCTCTGCCTCTGCTGCGGCTTATGCAGCGCGCGCTGGTATTAAAGCATTCGTACTCATTCCAGAAGGTAAGATTGCCTTAGGAAAATTGGCACAAGCCATGATTCATGGCGCTGTCATTATCCAAATCAAAGGTAATTTTGACGATGGCATGCGCTTGGTAAAAGAAGTGGCTGAGCATGCGCCCGTATCCATTGTAAATTCAATCAATCCGTTTCGTCTGCAAGGTCAAAAAACAGCGGCATTTGAGATTGTTGAAGAATTGGGCGATGCCCCTGATTACCACTGTTTACCTGTGGGCAATGCAGGTAATATTTCCGCCCACTGGATGGGCTACAAGGAATACCACCAAGATGGCAAGGCCGCCAAAACACCTGCCATGGTAGGTTATCAAGCAGAAGGTTCTGCGCCTTTTAAACAAGGGGCAATGGTGGACAATCCTGAAACCATTGCAACGGCTATTCGTATTGGTCATCCGCAAAGTTGGGATTTGGCTCATGAAGTTGAAAAAGAATCCAATGGCTGGTTTGACGCATTAAGTGATACCGATATTTTGAGCGCACAAAAACTATTAACTGAAAAAGAAGGTATTTTCTGTGAACCCGCCTCAGCCACCTCACTAGCAGGTGCGATGCGTGATATTAAAAGTGGCAAGATTCCTGAAGGCTCTACAATCGTTTGTACCTTAACAGGTCATGGCTTAAAAGACCCTGATACTGCGATTACACAATGCAAAGATACAATGATTAATATTAATCCTGTGATGGAAGAAGTTAAAAATGCAATTTTAGATAATATGTAATTTTATGAAAATTAAACTAAAAAATCTTGGGGCAATCAAACAAGCAGAATTTGAAATAGGTGATTTAACGATCATTTGTGGTAAAAACAACACGGGGAAAACTTACACAACCTATGCTTTATTTGGCTTTTTAGATTTAAAAAACGAATTTTTACGAATAACTGTTCCTGATGCCAGTGTTGAAGATTTATTGCGTGACGGCAGTACATCCATCGATTTAATGCATTACGCCACTCAAATTGATGATATTTTACAAATAGCATGCCAAGAATACAGCAAACAATTAGCAATCACTTTTGCCTCAGAAAAGAGTTTGTTTCAAACTTCTAAATTTAGCATTGAAATTGCTAAAAATCCACCTTTAGAAAAAGAATTTAAACAAACTATTGGTAGTGGAGAGGGTGAAATGTTTTCTTTAACCAAAGAAGAAAATAGTAATATCTTATTGATTTCCTTATTGAGCAAAGAGAAAATAACATTTCCACATCACATTATTAAAGATATTATTGCAAATTTTATTATTGAAATTTTATTTGATAATTTATTGCCGAATGTCTTTATTGCAAGTGCAGAACGAACAGGGGCGGCAATTTTTAAAGATGAGCTAGATTTTGCTCGCACTCGATTGTTAAAAGAAATGCATAAAAATAAAGACATTGACCCATTGGAATTATTGCTTAAAAATTATCATGATTATGCTCTTCCAGTTGAAAAAAATGTAGAATTTCAAAGAAAGTTGTCAAGTATATCTAAAAAAGACAGTTTTATCACAAAAGAACACCCAGAGATTCTAAAGAAATTTAATCGTATTCTTGGTGGTAAATACCAATTAGATAAAGACGACAATTTAAACTTTCATCCAGAAAAATCAAGGGTAAAACTAGAAATAGGAGAAAGCTCTAGTGCGGTGCGCTCATTGCTAGATCTTGGTTTTTACATGAAACATATTGCCAAACCTAATGATTTGTTAATTATAGATGAGCCAGAATTAAATTTACACCCTGAAAATCAACGCCTTATTACTCAGGTTTTAGCCAACTTGGTCAATATAGGTATCAAAGTATTTATCACAACCCACAGTGATTATATTATCAAGGAATTCAGCACTTTAATTATGCTTAACGCTGACTCTGAAAATGATTATTTAAAAACAATTGCCAGTCAAGAAGGTTATTGTTCTGATGACTTATTAAAAGCACAACAAGTTAAAATGTATGTCGCTAAAAAAGAATTAGTAAAATTAGATGGCAACAGCAAAAAAACCAAAAACAACACTCTAACCTCGGTAGAAATAGACGATAAATTGGGAATTGGAAACAGTGGTTTTGATGACACTATCGACAAAATGAATAAAATTCAACAAAGCATTATTTGGCAATAAAATGGATGATTTTGAATTATTGCAGCAATTATTTGGCGATAAATTAATTCAAGCAGAAGAAGGTGGATATGGAAGACCTCAATTAATTCTTCAAGAAGAGGATTGCTACTCTATCTGTATTAGAAATGTACCTGAGAATGTCGTTGCCATTAAAACAGATAGTTTTCCAGATTTAAGACACTTTTTCCACTGCTCTAGTAATGTGGGTCAATGTAAGCGCGCAGATTTTGTTGTTATTAGTAATGACAAAAAGTTAATTTTTATTGAACTTTCTACTACTAAAAAACAAACAAAAGAGGTTGAGCAACAATTACAAGGCGCACAATGTGTTATAGAATATTGTCGCAGTATTGGTGAAAAATTTTACCAATGCGATTCTTTTTTGAAGGACTATAATCCCTATTTTGTTAGTATTTATAACATCGGTGTTGATAAAAAAACCTCAACAAGTATATTAAATGAAGGAAATAATAATAGCCCCAACAATTTTCTTAAAATAAACGCACCGAATAACATACAATTTAAGCAACTATGTCACAAAAGATAATACACAAAACCATAGAGCAAACCATCGGCAACACACCACTGGTACGCCTACAGCGCCTTAATCCTAATCCATCTAATGTTATTTTGCTTAAGCTTGAGGGTAACAATCCTGCGGGTTCGGTAAAAGACCGCGCCGCATTGAATATGATTAGCCAAGCTGAGGTGCGCGGTGAAATTAGTGTCGGTGATACCTTGATTGAAGCTACCAGTGGCAATACAGGGATTGCTTTGGCAATGGTGGCAGCAATTAAAGACTATAAAATGATATTGATTATGCCTGAAAATCTCTCCCAAGAGCGTAGAGATGCGATGGTAGCATATGGTGCTGAGTTGATTTTGGTCAGCGAAGCAGCGGGGATGGAAGGTGCACGAGATTTAGCCGACACCATGGAAAAAGAAGGCAGGGGCAAGCAACTTGACCAATTCTCTAATAGAGATAATTCAGGTGCACATATCAACACCACTGCACAAGAAATATGGCAAGATACCAATGGCGAGGTTACGCATTTTGTCTCGGCTATGGGGACGACTGGCACGATTATGGGGGTGTCTGAAACCCTCAAAAAGCACAACCAAGCCATTCAAATTATTGGGGTGCAACCCGAAGACGGGGCAAAAATTGCAGGCATTCGTCGTTGGCCAAAGGCATATTTACCTAAAATATTTGATGCTGCTAAAGTTGATGCAATCATGGATGTCTCACAAACTGCCGCCGAACAAACCACCCGTGATTTGCCCACAAAAGAAGGTATTTTTGCTGGCGTATCGTCTGGAGGTGCCGTGTCTGCTGCTATTGAGCTGTCTAAGCAAGTGGATAATGCGGTGATTGTGACTATCGTTTGCGACCGAGGCGATCGCTATCTTTCTACCGGATTATTTAATAAAAATTAACTTATAAGTTAATTATGAAAAGAAATAAGGTAAAATTATTCGGTGATGGTGAAATAGAATTTTATATTGACGAGGAAAATAAAGACAACATAATAGACTTCTTAGATGAGAAAGGTATGGATAAGTTACGCCATATCTTTTCAAGAATATGTAATGGAAAACAACCACCAAAGGATGTCTATAGTCAAGAAAATTATGATAAAAATATTAAAGATGTAACCGCAATTAAATTTAAAGGAACAAGCTTTAACAATGCACGAATTTATTGCAAAGATTATGGTAAAAATAAACCAAGAATTATTGAAAAGTAAAAAACAAAAAAAACTTACATACAAAGAAAAGAGTTTAATAAAAAAGGTAAATGACTATGACTACTAAATATACCAACCAAGAGGCAATTGATTTTTTCCATGATATTTTCAATCCCACAGGCGATGCACTAATTGACACTAAAGCTTATGATTTGATGGGGCAATACTTAACCCAAATAGAGCAAGTACTAGACCAGCAATCAATGACGCAAAAAGACTTGGCAAATAAAATCGGCACATCTGCCAGTTATATTTCTCAGTTTTTTAATTTTAATAAATTAATTAATTTCAAAACATTGGCAAAAATAGAGCTGGCATTAGACATTAACTTTGAATTAAAACAACCTATTACAGATAGTGTGAGAAACGAGAATAATATTATTCCTGTAACAGAAAAAATTTCCATTAGTAATGAAGAATTTCCCGTTAGTAATGAAGAATTTCCCGTTAGTAATGTTGAATTGTATGCAGCATAAAATATGAAAACACAAAATTCACCCTTACAATGTCAAGCAAGTTTTTTAAACTCATTATCAGTTAAAGCATTTGTCCCTAAACAGGGTATTAAAGAATCTCTTTCAATGTCTGATTATGTAATAGATTTAAATTTTGATATTTTAGAAGACGCTAATGAGGCGAATGAATTTATGGTTCGCATTGAAATAGATATTAACAACAAAGGTAAAAAAATGCCTGGTTATGTTATTTCATTAAAAACAGACTATATATTTCAAATAACAGATATTGGGTTAGATGAAACTGCTATTAATAATTTAAAAACCCTATCAGCAATCTCAATCTCTATTGCCAAACTACGAGGGGATTTAGAGCGTATGACCCAATCATATCAATTTGGCATATACAACCTGCCTTCCATTGATATGAAAGATTTGCTTACAAAAAAAAACGCTTTAATTGATCCTAAAAAGTAAAACTCTTTTATAAACCTTGAATTAAAGCATTTTTTATACATATCTTCCATAAACATATATTTATGGAAAAGCATTTTTAATAATGAAAAGATACATTACCCACCAATTTCCCAATGAGTTAAAAACTTATGCGTTACTAACGCTTGCCAGTGTTTTAACAGTCGTGGCTGTTACTTTTTTCTTATCTGTTAGTGGATTTTCACAGCATGTTTTTAAAACTTTCATTGTTGAACATCCTATTTTAAATTTTATTATTACACCAATTACTTTTGTGGTGATTATTTATTTTGCCAAACAGTATTGTCACTTTGTGCAGGGTAGCGGTATTCCACAACTCATTGCCGCTACTGACTCTCGTAATAAATCTATTCGTGAGCAATTACTTTCTTTTAGGGTGGCAGCGGGAAAAATAGGTTTGATTTTTTTGGCGATGTTGGGGGGTGCACCCATTGGCATTGAAGGGCCTAGCATTCATATTGGTGGCTCAATTTTTTATGGCTTTAATCGTTTTATCAAACTCAATCGCAAGTTTTTAATTCATGCCCTGATTGCCATTGGTGGTAGCGCAGGACTGATTGTAGCGTTTAATGCACCTATTGCTGGTGTGTTGTTTGCTTATGAGGAAATCGGCAGAAACCTAAAAAAACAAGCTTTAATTCTTATTACAATTGTGAGTGCAATGGTTTATTTATTGGCCGTTATTTATCGCGGCAATACACCTTATTTAGGTGACCTATCTTCACATTCATTTGACTTAAGCTTAATTTGGCAACTATTGCCTTTGGTGATTGTCACAGGGATTTTGGGTGGTTTATTTTCTATGGCAACACTTTATTTGATTAAAAAATTTATTGCCCATACCAAAACCAAAGTTATTACTATTGCTTTGTTGCTGGGTGTTGTTGTTGCGATTTTTAATTATTTGTCTGCGGGGAAAATTGCAGGTTCTGGACACGCTGAAGTTTTGCAAATCCTTAATAACAAACCACTAGGCTTAGACTTTGTTGTGATGAAATACTTTGCCACACTCAGCTCATTTGTATCCACCATTCCAGGTGGCGTCTTTATGCCAAGTATTTCAATTGGTGCAGGGCTTGGCTCAGAAGCAGCTAATTTCTATACACAAATTGATACACAAGTTGTGATAATAATGGCAATGATTGGGTATTTAAGTGCGGTGATTAGAGCGCCACTTACTTCTACTTTTGTCGTTCTTGAAATGACGCTAAGCCTGCATTTGTTAATACCAGGATTAGTGGTTGCCTTTGTTGCTAGTTTTATCTCTAAACAAATCTATAAGCAACCTATCTATGAAGCATTGGCTGATAATTATCTTAAATTATCTAAATCTAAAAAGGCTTAACCACCACTAAAATAACAATTGCCACTAATATTAAGACTGGAAACTCGTTAAACCAACGATAGAAAATATGCGAATAGGTGTTTTTATCCGCTTTGAAAACTGACAATAAATACCCACAATAAAAATGATAAGCAATCAGTGGCATAACCAGTGCCAACTTAGCATGTAGCCAATATTGAGTGCTATAAACTACCCAGTTATCAATCACCATCCAAGCACCTAATATTGTTGCCAAAACAAAACTCGGCATCATAATACCGCGATAGAGTTTACGCTCCATCACTTTAAAACGCTCAATACTCACTTGGTCATCACTCATGGCATGATAAACAAAAAGGCGCGGCAAATAAAACAAAGCCGCAAACCAAGTAATCACACTAATAATATGAAAGGCTTTTATCCACAACATCAAACAACTCCGAACAAACAAACAATAACTATTATTATAGTAGAGACCTTTGCATAAATATGAATAATCACCTATTCGGCAAAACTTGTCATTTTGCTAATCATCTCTATTGATGCAAAAGTCTCTAGTAAAATAAATGCAGTTTAACAACCCTCTTTACAAACTTGCAACAATATCGCGAAATTCCTTACAACTATACTTCGTTCTCAGACAAGGAAATCGTGTGTCGATTTTTGGGTGATCAATCGTGGGAATTACTTGAACAACTACGAGAAAATCGCAACACAGGTCGCAGTGCAAGAATGTTGTTTGAAGTATTAGGCGATATGTGGGTAGTGAATCGCAACCCTTACTTGCAAGAAGACCTGATTAACAACAAAAAACGCTGGAAGGCACTTACCCAAGCACTGTATTCTCGTCTTAACCAAATTCGCCTGCGCGCTAATGGCAATAAAAAAGTATTGGAGTTATTAAATAGTGCTGATCAAGCCGTCGATGATTTTAAATCTTGTTTGCGTGAATTTAAAAACAACAAAACACGCATTAAAAAAGCACTACTCAAAGTCACCCACAATAATAATATTCGCTTTGATGCCCTATCACGCTCATCCCATGCCACCGATGCAACTGACTGGCGTGTTGAATATCCTGCGGTGGTTATCACCCCAGATACTGAGCTGGAAATTGCCAACATCATCAAAACTTGTATTAAATTAGGGCTCACAATCATCCCGCGTGGTGGTGGCACGGGCTATACAGGGGGTGCTATTCCTCTGAGTGCACAAACAGCTGTTATCAATACAGAAAAACTCAGTTTTATTGATACCGTCCAACATAACGATGGACTGTACAGTGTGAATGTCGGCGCAGGCGTGATTACCAAACGCGTTAGTGAGGTAGCAACGGCAAATAACTTAGTCTTTGCCGTTGATCCAACTTCGCAAGATGCTTGTACCATCGGTGGCAATGTGGCAATGAATGCCGGTGGCAAAAAAGCCTTAAAATGGGGAACCACAATTGATAATCTTTTGTCTTGGAAGATGGTCATGCCTGATGGTAATTGGTTACAGGTGGAGCGCCTTAATCATAATCAAGATAAGATTCAATTGCTCAAGGAAGTGAGTTTTGAAATTCATCATTTAAAGAGAGATGCCAGTACGCCCATAAAATCTGAAATACTCACTATTAACGCTAAAGACATGCGTAAAAGTGGCTTAGGCAAAGATGTTACCAATAAATTTTTAGATGGATTGCCCGGTATTCAAAAAGAAGGCTGTGATGGCTTTATTACTTCCGCACAGTTCATTTTGCACCAACCACTTGCACATATTAACACACTATGTTTGGAGTTTTTTGGTTATGACTTAGACCGTGCAGTTTCTGCCATTGTTGCCATTAAAGACAGCGTAGATGGCTCTAAAGATGTTGATTTAATTGGCATGGAGCATCTTGATAGTCGCTATATCAAAGCAGTCAATTACACCACAAAAGCCACTCGTTCAGAATTACCAAAAATGATTTTACTACTTGATATTAGTGCAAACCAGCAAGATTCATTAGAATCACAAATTGAAAAAATCATCACGCTAACACAAGACAGAGATGGGGAGTGTTTTGTTGCACGCTCAGCAGAAAAACGCCAAATTTTTTGGAAAGACCGTGCCAATACTGCAGCGATTGCCGCTCATACCAACGCTTTTAAAATTAATGAAGATGTGGTTATTCCTCTGGACAAATTAGGGGATTATTCTCATGGCATTGAGCGCATTAACATTCGTTTATCGATTGAGAACAAACTTGCCACATTAGGTGCAATTAAAGATTATTTTCACAGCATTGATGCAAACACCAGTCTTGTTAAAGACAAAATCAATCATACTCTGTCACTGCTTGATAGGGTTGAAAGCGCATGGCAAGATGCACTAACAAGCCTTGAACAAGAAGCTGGATTTAAAGCACTACAAACCAGTGAGCGTGTGATCTCTTATGTTGCTGACTTCTCTCAGCCTTTGAATGATCTATTAATGGGTGATGTATTTACTCAGATTCGTGAAAAAGTCAAAACAATACATAATGAATATCGTGAAGTTCGTCTATTCGTAGCCACGCATATGCACGCTGGCGATGGCAATGTACATACCAACATCCCCGTGCACTCACACAACACACAAATGCTAGAATCCGCTGAAAAAGTGGTGGATGAAATTATGATTTTAGCACAGCAACTTGGTGGTGTAATTTCAGGTGAGCACGGTATTGGGTTGACTAAATATCAATACCTATCCGACAAATTCAAGCAAGACTTTTTCAAATACAAAAACCACATTGACCCTAACGGACATTTCAACAAGGGCAAGCTGATGCCAGGTGGTAATCTCAACAATGCCTTTACCCCTTCTTTGCGCTTAGTTGAGCAAGAAGCCTTGATTCTAGAAAGCAGTGGTATTGGTGAAATTAATGATATGGTGAAGTCGTGCTTGCGTTGTGGCAAGTGCAAAAATGTTTGTGCCACCCATGTTCCAGAAGCCAATTTACTCTATTCACCGCGTGATAAAATTATTGGCACCAATCTTATTTCAGAGGCCTTCCTTTACGAAGAGCAAACGCGTCGTGGTGTGTCTATTGAGCATTTTAATGAATTAAACGATGTGGCAGACCATTGCACTATTTGTCATCGTTGCGAAAAACCTTGTCCAGTCAATATTGATTTTGGCGATGTTTCCATTAAGATGAAAAATATCCTAGTCAAACAAAAACAAAGACACACCAATATCGCCTCTAAAGCGTCTATTGCTTATCTTAATATGAGCCAGCCGTGGAAGATTAATATTACCAAAAAGCTACTCATTGATTTTAGCTATAAAGCACAAAATATCGCTTCAAAATTAAGTCGCTCATTCTTAAAAAAACAACCTGATAAAACCGTTGGCAGCCCAAGCGTTTTCACAGAATTGGTTACCATTTTAGATAAGCCCCTGCCGAGCGACACATCAATGGCGCCATTAAGAAGTCTGCTTAATATTAATGATGCAGGCAGTGTTCCGATTTTAGCGCACCCTGAAAAATCAAATGCCGACTCCCCCAGTGTATTCTATTTCCCTGGTTGTGGCTCGGAGCGATTGTATTCCAATATTGGTTTAGCCACCATCGCCCTACTCTATCATCAAGGGGTCAAAGTTGTCTTGCCACCCAGTTATTTGTGCTGTGGCTATCCACAAAAATCTGGTGGATACGAGCAAAAGGCCAATGCCATGGCAACTGATAATCGTGTTTTGTTTCATCGTATGGCAAACACACTTAATTATCTTGATATTAAGCATGTACTAACTTCTTGTGGCACCTGTATTGACCAACTGATGACTTATGAATTGGGTGATATTTTTAAAGATGCCAGCCTTACTGATATCCACGAATATTTACTAGAAAACAAGGTGACGCTTGATAGCTCAGATGAGCAATATCTTTATCATGCCCCTTGCCATGACCCAATCAAATCAAATGATTCCGCAACTGTTATTGCTAAAATTATGAATTCAGAAGTGATTAGTAATGATCGTTGCTGTGGTGAGGCTGGTACTTTTGCAGTGGCTCGCCCCGATATTGCCAAGCAAGTAAAATTTCGCAAAGAAGCCGAAATAAAAAAAGATTTAGCCACGCTACAACCAACCAACCAACCAACCAAAATACTCACCACCTGCCCTGCTTGTCGGCAAGGTTTATCGCGTTATAGTGATTCAACAGGTGTTGAGGCAATTTATCCAATAGAGTTAATGGCCGAGCAACAGTTAGGTAAAAATTGGCAAAAAGACTTTATTAAATCTGTTCAGATTGAAAAAGTTTTGCTTTAATTTTTGGTTGCTACATCAACCCAAGCATGGTGTCAGATGGACTAGGCAGTGCAATAGGATGGTGTGTTTCTCCACTAAGTTTGACCATACTTGCGTCTTGAATTTCAAGCATTGCTAATCTGTAGTTGAGTAAAAAAAAGGGGGCTCCTTGGATTTACACCATAAGGGCAACACTTAATAAGTCAGTCTCAGGATATTAACCATTTTTTAATCCCATTCATTTAAAATAATTTTAAATTTTATATCAATAATTTTTTCTATATAATTTGTATTTTATGCATTTTATATTTGGAAAAAATCAAATATAAAATGCATAAAGTATTTGTGATTTTTTTAATGCAGGAATAGATTGGCACATCAACCTATTTTTTCTCAATTTAACAACTGTCTTGGAGACTAAGTTATGTCTAAAAACCATACAACTGAATCTGATATTTTACCGATTAATACAGATTTTCCTATCAACAATAAGTACAAATCCATCAATTTTAATTCTAGGATACGACAAATTATCATTCATTACACGGCTGAGGATACGCAAAAATCTTTTGATACTTTACTAGGAAAAGACAAAAACAAGGTAAGTGCTCATTACATAATCAATAATGCGCTTACTGAAAAATATCCAGATTTTATCTACCAAATTGTCTCAGATTCTAAGCGTAGTTGGCATGCAGGTGTTAGCACATGGGGTAATGACTCTGATTTAAATAACTCATCAATTGGGATTGAAATTGTTAATTTAGATGGCAATGTAGACGCCTATCCAGAAGAACAATTTCAAGCCATTGTGTTTTTAGTTAAGAAACTTAAGCAACTTTACAAAGTTAAAGATGTTGATATTATTGGTCATTCTGATATAGCACCCAGTAGAAAAGTAGATCCGGGGAAGTTATTCCCATGGGAAAGGCTTGCCAAAAGTGGTGCCTCTGCTTGGTATGATGAATCTGATGTTGAGTATTTTCGCTCAACCCTTGAAACCGCACCTAATGACGAAATAGGCAAAGAAAAGTTAATTGAATATGGCTATCATATAGACAAACATATCAAAGATCTTAAGCAATATAAATTTGTTGTCGCCGCCTTTCAAAGGCATTTTAGACCAAGTGGCGTAGACAGTATTATGGATGTAGAGACCTATGCAATTTTATTGGCGTTATTGAAAAAATATCGATAATTTACGCACTCCCCTTGAAAATACCTTAAAAAAAAGGCTGTGCACTACAAAGGTCTCTGTCTACACAACTGTTGATTTTTTCACTCTTTAGGTTCAAGTTGATGTGCGAGAAGATCAAGTTTATTCGCTTTCTTAGCGAGTACTTTGGCTCTTTTGTCAAGAAGATGCCAAATATGAACTTCATGATCATACAAAGCAACTGAAAAAGGCTTTACAATATCGAAAATTATAGCATTAGACTTAAGTCTCTTAAAAATAAGTCATTTCACTGTCGTTGACAGAATCTGTGGTGGCTTTATTTATATTACCCCAAAACCTCTGACAATTTTTTAAATGAAAGTGTTGCAGTTATGGGTTGAATTCACCTTAATTTAATTTGGCTTATTCAAAATAAGAAATTTTAGATTGTTGTTTGGAATTGTTGAGGTTGTATATTATTCAAAATAAAAGTTATCTTAAATTAATGGAAGTGCCCTAGCCTTTCAAATTGACCGCATCTAATAACAATTTTACTTGCCCGGGTTTAAGCGTGTCAACTTGGTTTGCTCTAAGATTATCTGGCAGACGAATTTCACCAAAACGAATACGAATTAAACGAGATACTTTAAAGCCTAATGATTCCCATAGGCGACGCACTTCACGCTTGCGTCCTTCTTTCAGAACCACTTTATACCAACGATTTGCCCCTTGTCCACCACCAACAGAGACACGGGAAAATTTGGCAAAGCCGTCGTCTAATTCAATACCATCTGTTAATTGTCGCAAGTCCTCTTGTTCGACTTTTCCCAATACTCTAACGGCGTATTCTCTATCAATTTCAGAGCTTGGGTGCATGAGTTTATTGGCTAAATTGCCATTATTGGTGAATAACAACAAGCCTGAGGTGTTTAAATCTAGTCGCCCTACCATGACCCAGCGTGATTCTTTAGGTAATAAATCAAAAACACTCTTACGCCCTTCCTCATCTTTGTTAGAGCAGATAACCCCTGCTTGTTTGTTCAGAATAATAACTTTGGTTTCTTCCTCTTGATAACGCGCAAGGTCAATTTTTCGCCCATCAATCTTAACGGTGTCTGTTATTTGCGCCTTATCGCCAATACTGGCAGTTTTGTTGTTAACTTCGATGCGTCCTTGCTCAATCAATCTCTCCGCCCAACGGCGTGAGCCATAACCGGCTGTGGCAATCAATTTTTGTAGTCTATCCATTGAGAATCTTGGTAAATTTTTCAAATTCTATATATATAATAACTAAAACAGCCACTATTAAAGTGGCTGTTTGTATAATTTGAAAAATGATTGAATCACTCCAGTCCATTTGAGCCTTCTTTTAAAATAATCATTATTTTGTCCTTGTGTTTTTTTATCAATCGTTAACTGTTTGAAGATTATAACATAATTAACTAATTATTGATTAATAGATGATACCCATAGCTTCACGAACTTCTGCCATTGTCTCTTTAGCCACATTACGCGCTCTTTGCGAGCCGTCGTGAATGATTTGCTTAATGTGGCTTGGATCAGCTTGATATTTAGCAATGCGCTCTTGCATAGGTAGTAATTCTGCTTGAACACTCTCAATGACCGGTTGCTTGCATTCAACGCAGCCCATTTTTGCGTGTACACAGCCATCTTTTACCCAATCGCAGGTTTGTTCATCCGAATACACTTTGTGCAATTGCCAAACTGGGCATTTTTCTGGATCGCCTGCATCGGTGAGTTTAACGCGCGCTGGGTCAGTTGGCATACGCTTAATCTTGACTTCAATCTCATCTGCACTGTCACGCAAAGAAATAGTATTACCATAAGATTTGCTCATTTTTTGCCCATCTAAGCCTGGCATTTTTGACGCTTTTGTGAGTAGAGATTCTGGCTCGGGCAAAATGATCCTACCTACACCTTCAATATAACCCAGCAATCTTTCTCTATCACCTAAAGTAATATTTTGTTGCTCTTTTAGCATTGCTTGCGCTTTGATTAACGCTTCATCATCACCCGTTTCTTGATAAGCCTTACGCAATGCACGATAAGATTTGGCTTGTTTTTTACCCATTTTAGTAATAGCAGTTTCGGCTTTTTCTTCAAAATCAGCCTCTCGTCCATACACATAATTAAAACGCCTTGCCACTTCGCGCGTCAGTTCAATATGTGCCACTTGGTCTTCGCCTACAGGCACTAAGCCTGCTTTGTATATCAAAATATCTGCGCTTTGCAACAACGGATAACCCAAGAAACCATAGGTGCCTAAATCTCTGGTTTTTAATTTTTCTTGCTGATCCTTATAGGATGGTACGCGCTCCAACCAAGGCAAGGGTGTAATCATTGATAAGAGCAAATGTAATTCTGCATGCTCTGGCACTTTTGATTGCACAAAAATGGTTGAAGTATTTGGATTAATGCCTGCTGCTAACCAGTCAACCACCATCTCGATGACATTAGACTCAAGGTCAATTTTGTCAGAATAATGGGTCGTAAACGCATGCCAATCAGCAACAAAAAAATAAGAATCGTACTCATTTTGTAATGCTAACCAGTTTTTTAAAACGCCATGATAATGCCCTAAATGCAGTTGCCCTGTTGGCCTCATTCCTGATAAAACTCTATTTTCCATTTATTATTTCCAATCCTGTTATTACTAAATTTTGATGATATTCTGCTTGCTTAATATCCACTATTACTTGCCCACCGCCCGTGATTAAAATCTTGCCATTAAATGCATCACAATGCTTTTCAATGGTATCACGCAACATATTTTTTGTTCCCATTCGCCATGATTTTTGACTGTCATCACCCACAAAAGTTTTACACTTTTGTAATTGCTCAAGCCCTGGTGCAATGCCCTCATCAATATGTCGCTTACTGCGCACAATATCAAGAGTGACAAAAGTACCAATATCCACCAACATAAAATCTTGTTCTGGATATTTATCATACCCTGCCACAAGCCCCAAAAAACGATCAACCCCTAATTGTTCCAAACTATAATCAAAAACCAAGTCTTTGTAAGGTTTGGGTTTGATAATTATTGGTTTGGAAAAATGCTGAATCAGTTCGTGGTTAGCAACACAGGCGATGGTGCTAATCTGGTGTTGTGGTATAGCGCTGACTTGGAAATCTTTAATATCAACACGACTATAACAATCACCAGTTTTCCAACTGATACTGCTATTACCAATATCTACTAATAAGTTAATTTTAGATGCCATTAACAAGGATGTGTGCATAAATACTTGCACCATACCCCAGTGCAATAACTGGCGTCCACTTTAAATGAGAGACAAAGGTATAAAGACCTTTTGACTGCCCCATCAGTGCCACACCTGCAGCAGAGCCCACTGAAAGCAAGCTACCACCCACACCCGCAGTCAATGTTACTAATAACCACTGATTTAAACCCATATCAGGATTCATCGTTAACACCGCAAACATCACTGGGATATTATCAACAACTGCCGATAAAACACCGACCAAAATATTGGCATAAGTTGCTCCTAAAGAAGCATACATTAGCTCTGAAGTGAGTGCCAAATATCCCATAAAACCTAAGCCACCAACACTGATAATTACCCCAAAAAAGAACAATAATGTATCCCACTCAGCAAGTGAAATTTTGTTAAATATATCAAAACCACCATCCTGCGTTTTTCTTTCCTTTCTACGAACAAAGAAGGACATGACCATCAAATAACCCAATCCTGTCATCATCCCCATTGCTGGCGGTAAATGCAAGAAGTTGTAAAAACCCACTGCGGTAAAAATAGTCAACATAAACAAAATAACAATCGTCAAACCACCCGTTTTAATCTTAACTGTCTGATTGTCGCTGGTTGCCACCTGGTTTTTAATGAAAAAATGCATAATCGCCGCTGGCACCAAAAAGTTAATTAAAGATGGGATAAATAAATTAAAGAATTGGGAGAATCCTACCACCCCTTTTTGCCAAACCATTAGTGTGGTAATATCGCCAAACGGACTAAACGCACCACCCGCATTGGCTGCCACCACGATATTAATAAATGCCAACGAAACAAACCGAGGATTGCCCTTGCCAACCGCCATGACCACCGCACCCATAATCAATGCCGTGGTTAAATTATCTGCAATCGGTGAGATAAAAAATGCCAAAAATCCTGTGAGCCAAAACAACTGGCGAAATGTCAAACCCTTATTCGTCAACCAAACTTTCAACGCCTCAAATACATTGCGCTCACGCATCGCCTCAATATAAGTCATTGCCACCAATAAGAATAAGAATAACTCCGAATATTCTAACATATTGTGCTTAAGTGCTACTTCGGCGCTATGCGGCAAACCGTGCTGGGCATAAGTCCAACCAATCAACCCCCAGATAATACCTGCCACTAAAATAACAGGCTTGGACTTCCTAAAAAGGGTAAATTCCTCCACCATGACAAAAATATACGCCAATACAAACAACGCCAAAGCAATGTAACCCACCCAATGGTTAGTTAAATCTAAAGTGGTTAATGAATCGGTAGTTGCAAAAGCAGGAGAAGTCAGCAACAAGAATGCCAAAATTTTAATAAATTTCATGTTTATATAGAGATTTTTATAGCGGTATTATGATGAAAAATTAGCCAATTCAAGCAACTTAACTGGCTGGTTGTTAACAAAAAGTGTTTTGTCTTTTTCAGCGATTTTAAGCACCGCAAAAAAGCAAGATTTTACCTGATTAAGCACTGTTCCAACATTTTTTGTGGTGTCTTCCAGTGTTAATTTGTCCAATGGATTAACCTCAAAATCACACTCAAATCGATACAATCTGCGCTTCGGCTTGCCTAAATAATGCACTCTTGCCACCACTTCCTGCCCAGGGTAACACCCTTTGGTAAAACTCACACCCACCTCCTCAATATCCAAATTCAAATCTTGTGGAATAAATTTTTCACTGGTTGCCAGTGTTACCTGCGCCTCTTCAGTAGATTTTTTTTGATTGTCAACCTCGCTAAAAACCACCTCGGCATTCAAGGCAAACATCTGCAAACGATTTTGCACTACTGTTTTCAAATCTAGGGCAAAGTCTAAATAAAAATCATCACCCTGTTTTTGCACCCACATCAACGCAATAATGCGCCCCTGATGCTGGCAATAAGTATTCAACTGCCATTGCTCATCAACAATCTTATTAATATCACTTGACAACTGCCCTTGCAAAAAACTCTGCGCATCTTTGCCACTCACTTTTAAAATAGGTGTTCTTTTTATCATAACGATGAATTATACCATTTTTTAAAAAATCATACCAAGCCCCTGAATCCAAAAATGAAACCATTGACACCAAAAAAATCAATGAGCGTATATCAATTAAATCACGAACCCCACATCAGAAGTTTTAGGATAATGCAGGTGTTAAATAACGAGAAAATAATTTTTATTCAGCAGAAATTGCAAAGAAAATAACATACAATAAAATCAATATAATTGCGACATAAAGCACCTTGTTAACAATGGTTATTTTGGCGCTAGAATCGCAATCTTTGTGACAATAGAACAAAGCTAAAAGGGTTTGTAACAAATAATAAGTGGCAAAAGCTTTAGATGCTAGTGTGATTATCTCCATTAAATCAACCGCCCAAACTAACAAAATGGCACCCATAGAAATGGCAACATAACTGATTTTGGTGGGCAATCGATTGCCACTATTTTCATTCAAGAGTCCGCCAGCACCTCCTGTATCGGCAACAGCAGCACTAAATTGACTCATTAAGGCGGCAATAATTAACATAAGCGGCAATATCAGTGCAGCAGACCCCGTTGCATCAACAATTTGAGCAAGATCAATATTAATTAAATCAATATTTTGCACAATCGGCATAAATAAAATAACCGACACAACATACAGTATTGCAGAAATTATTTGGGCATTTCTCATACTGGCAACACGCACTTCTGGAGAGTATTTTTCTCCTAAAAATCGAGAGGTTTCAAAGCCCTGAACCACTAATAATGCACCTGCTAGCATTTGAATTTGTGCTGAAATAGGTCTTTTGGTGTAATGAAATGTTAATACTTCATCGGATGCCAAAAAATACATTCCAAACACACCTAAGCCAATTAACAGAGCAACCACAATTGCCAGTTGGACGGTCATTGATAAAGATTCTAATTTCTCCAGCCCACTCAAGCCTTTTAAATAGCCTATGACTGCTATAAAGATAATAATCGCAGTGGTTAGCCAACGCTCATAAACCAAATTAGAGATACCAAGATAATGAAGCAAAAATGAAGAAAGCAAAGACAAATAGAACGCAACTGCCACCATATATGCCAACACCAAAACAACATTCCCAAGGTATTCTATTTCTTTTGCGCTATGAGAAAGTAGCCCTTTATTACTTCTAGGCTCAACATGCATAATGTTAAATCTTAGCACATGCCCTATGCCATAGGCGAGTATCACAATACCTAAAACAGCCAATGGCGACAGTTTGCCAACAATACTAGCCAACAATGGCGCCATAATAAGAAAACCACTGCCCACTATTGATGAAAGCGGGGTTAATGTGGCTTGCCAAGATTCGTTGTTTTGTAATTTTGGTCTTGATAACAAGAAAATGACAACGATTGAAATGATAACCAATAAAGAATTAAAAAATATATTGGTTGCCATGGTGTACTTTTGATTAATTGTTTATGAATTATACCATTTGAGGTCTTTGTATAACATAGAGGTGCATGCCGATTATTTAAAAAAAAATGGCATGACAATAGACGAAAAAAAACCGAGCATAAAACTCGGTTTTTTCTAATGAAAATGACTATTTTAATGCCATGCAATCATTGTTAACAACATAGGAATTGACAAAATAACATTCACTGAAGAAGCTAATGCTGCTCTGCCTTTTGCAGTTGCAATTTCTTCTGCTGTTGCTACTTTCATACCTAGAATCTTTTGCTGATTTGGCCAAATAATAAACCATACATTGAACGCCATAATGGTTCCCATCCATGCGCCGATACCGATAATTTGGTAGCCTTGCGAAAACGAAAATGCACTAATAATGCCTTCCATACCGCGGCCTTGTAATGCCAATAGTACCAAGCCTAAAACCCAAGTAGTGGCAGCCGCCATACGAAACCACAACAACGCTCTTGGTGCCACATATTTACCAATTGCCGCTGGACCTGGTCCATCACTATCAGCAAGTGCTGCGCCCATTGCAGGAACTTGTACAAAGTTAAAATAATATAAAAGACCAATCCAAACAATACCCGCTAAAACATGTAACCAAACACTGAAGGCATAATGTTGGTTGACGATAGAATCCATCCCCACAAAATAAACCACAATGGCAGTCGACACAAAACCAAGTGCAATTTTGCACCGAACTAAATTAATACGATTAAACATTTTTCTCTCCGTTATTATAAAGTTGACTATTATAATAGGTTATTTTATTCGTTATTTAGTTAATTAAATCATAAGTATGCCAGAACTACCTGAAGTTGAAACCACAAAACGAGGGCTTGAGCCACTGATTGTTAATCAGACGGTTGAGCGTGCGTACTTACATCGAGCCAATTTGCGCTGGGATATGCCTAAGCATTTAGTAACAACACTGTCAAATCAAAGTGTGGATAAAATACAGCGGCGAGGCAAGTATTTGTTGATTAAGTTTGAGGTAGGTACACTGATTATTCATCTGGGTATGAGTGGCTCAATTAAAGTGGTGGGTAATGGTACGCCACTTGAGAAACACGATCATTTTGAGCTGGTATTTACAAACGGAAAAAGACTGCGTTTGAACGACCCAAGGCGCTTTGGTGCCGTGTTGTTTTCTAAAGATGGCACACATTCTTTGTTGGATAATTTAGGTGTTGAGCCGCTGAGCGAGTTGTTTGATAATGAACACTTATACACCCGCTCACGCAAAAAGCAACAAAATATTAAGTCCTTTATTATGGACAGTAAAATTGTGGTGGGTGTGGGCAATATTTATGCTTGTGAGAGTTTGCATAAAGCCGGGATTGGTCCTGAACGCAAAGCCAATAGCGTGAGCAAAAAACATTACAAAATTTTAACCCAATGCATTAAAGAAATTTTGTTACGCTCAATCGCTGCAGGTGGCACGACTTTACAAGATTTTTCTGCGGTGGATGGCAAACCTGGATATTTCTCACAGACTTTGTCGGTGTATGGGCGTGAAAATGAAAAGTGCATGCAATGTGGTAGTAAAATAACACGCATTATCCAAAATCAACGCTCAACCTTCTATTGTAAGAGTTGCCAAAAATAAAATGAGTAAAGAAATATTCGAAACTAATTGTGGTACCAATTCAGAACCCTTTGCCTTGCAAAATTTGGGCAACACGATGGAGCCTGAGTTTAGTGAAAACTGCATTTTAATTATTGACCCTGGCATGCAAATCCACAACCGTGCCTACGCCGTAGTGCGTTATGCCAACGAACTGTATTTTCGTCAATACATTGAACGAGGCAACGGAAAATTTTTGGTCCCGCTCAGTACTCAGCACGACGAAATTGAACTCAAAGACGATTTTGAAACTATTGGTTGCGTGGTACAACAAAAACAACGCAAGCAAAAAGCCTTACATTATTATCATCTAAACCCTGAGACTAAAGAGTTGGATTTCACTATCTCTGGCAAGGAAAAAACAAAGGAAGGCAAATAAGATGGAAAAAAAGAAAATGGAGAAGCGTATACATTTAAGATTTAGTATCGTTATGTCGCTATTTATGATTGGCATTATGTCATTTGTTGTGACTTATATGAATATCGGTTGGAACGACCAAACCATTGAAAAATGGTTATCCAGTTTTGGCATTGCTTGGTTAGTGGGTTTTCCACTATTATATATTTTTGGGCCTATTTTTAAACAAGCAATCGTTAAGAATCTATCCAAATAAGGTGTGCCATTCGCCCTGAGTTAGCACCATCTCGGCGATAGGAAAAATAGGTTTTATCTTGTTCAACAGTACATTGGTCTCCACCTGTAATAGCATCAACACCCAAATCGTTCAGAATAATTCGCGCGGCTTGATAAATATCTAAGTGATATTTATCGCCTTTTTGCGTTAAGGCCGCACTCAGTTTTTTATTCTTAGTGATAAAGCACTCAAATACCTCACTACCGACCTCAAGATTTTTTGCACAAATTGCTGGACCAAAATGTATCAATAAATTATGTTCATCAAAGGCCTTGATGAATGACTCAATCACACCGTTTAAAATCCCCTGCCAACCTGCATGTGCCACGCCTACTTGTGTGCCCGATTGATTGGATGCAAAAATCGGCAAACAGTCAGCGGTCATTACTGCACAAACCACACCTTGCTTGCAAGTAATAACGCTGTCGCCTTCGCAATCATTTGACTGGGCATCTACACAAATCTCAGAGTGGGTTTGATTTAGCCATTTTGGCTCACTGGGCAAATTATAATGCTGAACAAGCAATGCTCGATTATGTATAACTGATTCAACATTATCAAGCGTATGCATTGCGAGATTAAAATTCTCATAACCCTCTACACTTGCGCCCCCTTCTAAGTATCGTGTGGTTGAAAGGTATTTGACCTTACTTGGAAAACTAGCGCTAAGCTGGGTCATATTTTTGTAACACTTTAATTAACGCTTGCATATCTTTTGGTAATGGTGCTTTCCATGACATTTCTTGCCCTAAAATCGGGTGCGTTAATGTGAGTTTTTTGGAATGCAATGCTTGACGATCAAATCCTTTAAGTGCGTCTTTAAGCACTTCATCTGCCTTCTTTGGGAAACGAATCTTGCCACCATACATTGTATCAGCAATCAGTGGATGTCCTATATGCGACATATGCACACGAATTTGATGAGTGCGTCCTGTTTCCAAAATTGCCTTAACATGCGTATGGTGTCCAAACCTATCAATCACACGGTAATGCGTAATAGCATCCTTGCCATCTTCGTTCACCGCTTGTTTAATGCGGTCTTTTGCATCACGCCCGATAGGCTTATCAACCGTACCACCTGAAATCATATGCCCATAAACAATAGCACTATATTCTCTTGCTACGCTGTGTGTTTGCAATTGCTCAACTAGATTTTTTTGCGCTAATTCACTGCGTGCTACCACCATTAAACCAGAAGTATTTTTATCCAAGCGATGCACAATGCCCGCTCTATCAAGTTTAGCCAATGATGGATCATGATATAACAATGCATTTGCCAATGTAGCACGCCAGTTACCCGCGCCAGGGTGCGTCACCAAGCCGACTGGCTTATTAATGATAATAATGTCTTCATCTTCAAAAATGATATCGATAGGAATATCTTGCGCCACCCAATCATTGGTTTTTTCTTGCTTGATTTTCAGCTTAACAATCTCACCGCCTAACACTTTGTCTTTAGGTTTAAAGGTTTTATCATTAATAAAAGCACTCTCTGATCTAACCCAAGTGGTGATTTTAGAACGAGAGTAATCTGGCAACATTATCGCTAGCGCACTATCAATGCGTTGTCCGATAAGTCTATCTGGAATAATAATATTAAGTTGATTCATGTAAGCATTTTGTAAGATCTTTACATATTTAATTTTATAATTTGGCGTCCCGTAAGAGATTTGAACTCCTGTTATCAGGATGAAATCCTGAGGTCCTGGGCCAACTAGACGAACGGGACGGTGATATTTTACACCATTTAAACACCACTAAAAACCCCCACATAAAACAGAACTTTTTTTATTCAAAAACTCATCAAATAACTGCCGTTTTATTACCTTGCTTCTGTCATTGAAATTTGTTGCCCCATGGCTATATATCTCAACCCTTATTTTTACCAAAAGAATTAATCACACTGGGTAAAGAAAAGAATGCTAAAACATCGTAACACAACTTTAATCAAAGTTTTTACCAAGAATATTTTAAACTTTTAGCCTAAATCGGTTAAAAATAAAATCAAATAACTTTTAGAGACCTTTGCGTAAATAGGGATGATTAGCAAAATCCAATTTTTGCCCAATTGGTGATTTCTTTAAACCTTGTCCTAGCAGGGCTAAGGCTGGGTTTAAAAAATCGCCAAGTGGGTGAAAAGTGGGTTTCTGATGATTGTTCCTATTTATGCAAAGGTCTCTTTTAAAACAGAAAAATGCCGTATTGGCACTACATTATTATGTGAGTGGTGATTTTCAAAATTTGGCACAGGACACGAGTTGGTATTATTTTTGACATAAAAAAGCCCACAATTAAGTGAGCTTTTTGATTGCTTTTTCAATCGTTGTTTACATGACTGCTAAGTCAATAGAGTCTTGAGCTCCCCAAAACCAAGTTTGAACCCTAGAAGCAACCTCAAGGGCGGCCTCAACAGTAATCCCAACATTAAGAGTGCCACCCTCAAGAGTAACCTCAAGAGTAACTTCAACAGTAGTCTTAGAAGTAGTCTCAGAAGTGCACTCAGGAGTAGTCTCAGGAGTAGTAGCCTCAGGAGTAGCCTCAGGAGCAACCTTACCACCACAGTCAATAATGTCATCTAATTCTAATATTAGAAAATCATCCGAGTTAGTAAAATACTGAGATAAATCATTGCTATTGTCTAGTTCCAAGATGGTAGTGTCCTGTTCGCCGAAATGCTGAAATGGTACATCGTAGAACCATCCAGTATTATCACCGGAAGCAACATTATCGCCCTTGTCTTCGAGACAAGGACCACCCGTTTCCATCTTTACTTCTGTTTTAGCGGGTTTGTGATCTTTGGCAGCAGCATCGTTAATAATTTGTGTGGTAATAGGGTTTTCATCAATCGGAAGTGGTTGATGATGACCCCATCCAACCTCATCACCGTCAACAATATCAACAATATCAACAGCCTTGCCTTCAAAATCATCTGATTTTATTGATGTAAAACCTTTCATTTTTGTGTGTTTCATAATAACCCCCTTTTATTAGATAATACAATATGCAAATGAACACTTATCACTTGCATATTGTACTAAAATTATAACATTATTAAACTACCCATTAAAAATTAATTTCAAAAAAATTCAATCTGTTTTTTCAGTATTTTAGGTCTATGAATAATTAGAAGATATCAAATGATGTAAATTCAGGTTCAAGCACTCAATGCTCAATCCAGATTACATCGCATTTAGTGCTTGAACCTGAATTTACATCATTTGATATCTTAGTGAATTCTCCTTTTGAGCCAGGAGAGCGAGCCCTTATTCTGGTATCTGCGGTAGCTCTTGGTTCTATATCCTGCACATTGGTTTCAGGATAAGCATTTTTTTCCCTTAATGCACTTATCTCCTCATCAGACAGCATCTCCTGCTCATTAATTTCATAATAAATTTCCTCTGGTGCACCATTTACCCCCTTATCAAACGCCACATTCCGCCCATTAATTTCAGAACGAGCACTTCTCTCAATACTCCCCACTTGATTTGCTAACTCATAGGTATTTACAGGTTCCATTGCTCCAAGCTCTGTTGGAGAATACGCATCTGTATATTCTGTAGAACTTGTATTTTTTGGTCTAAGGTTTAATGAAGGATACGCATATGCATATTCTGTGGGATTTGAATCAATTAACACATTTCCCAAATCCACTTGAGAATCTGTATTGGTAATAAGCATAGGATTAGGATTTTGATTGGTGGGGACAAGATACCCACCTTCAGATATTTCAATTGTATTTGTATTTGGAGTACTGCCTGATAGATCAGATATTTTATTTTTTAGTTTAAGTGCATAATAGCCAAACGATGTACCTGCAGTCGCAGCAAATATAGAAAGGGGTATTATCCATGTAGAACTTGATAGTTCTTCGTTGTCTTTTGGTGCGTTGTCTTTTGGCATAACACACTGCCACTTTTCTCCTGTACCTGTATCTGCAAAGGAATTATCCTGTTCTTTTGTAGATGATAATTTTCCCTGAAAGACATAAGGGCTAAACTCATATTTTTCTTTGCATATACAGGTATCATTTTTAGACAAATAAATTGACGATATGATTTCATATTTACCTTCATCAATCGAACAAAGTTCTCCTAGCACATTAAAACTACTAACAAGCAACAAACCTAAAGCATATAATTTAATTTTTTCACCCCCAAGCATATGTTTTTTAACCCCTAACAATAATACACAGTTTTTTGTAAAAATTTATAATGCTATAAGAGACCTTTGCAAAAATTGGATTTTGCTAATCACCTCTATTTATGCAAAGGTCTCTATAAGTCATTTACAAAAATGATAAATTATGGGGTACCACTACGATTATAAACAAAATCAGACAAAAATAGGGGTTTTTTAACTCCATTGTCAAAAAAATATAACATTGCCTACAATACTGTAAAAATGGAAAAGTCGCGATAGCGTGAAAGACAGACAAACCCACGGGTAACAAACCATTAAAAATCATATTACCAAGGTGTTTGGGTAAATACCAATTTACGCTGAGAGAAGTACATCAACAGCTACTTGAAGATGGTTTTAAAATCAGTTTAAACACCGTTGCATGCTATCGTCAAGCATTAGGTCTAAAGGTAGCATTAGCAGTTAAACAAATCAATACAACGATACAGAAAAAATACAGTTACAAGCCTCAAGGACTTGATATTAAGCATACTAACCATGTATGGAGTACAATATCAAAATTGCAAGTAGCATGGTTTATATGGCTACCGCTATTGATTGGCATAGCAAAATATCTAATACGAGACCTTTGTATAAATAGGAACAATCATCAGAAACCCACTTTTCACCCACTTGGCGATTTTTTAAACCCAGCCTTAGCCCTGTAGGACAAGGTTTAAAGAAATCACCCATTGGGCAAAAATTGGATTTTGCTAATCATCCCTATTTATGCAAAGGTCTCAATACAATGGATTCACAGTTGGTGATGGGCGTATTTAATGATGCTTTAGAAAAGTATCCACGCCCAGAGAGTTTTAATGCCAATCAAGGCTTTTAATACGCTAGTGAAGTATAGACTCAACGCTTAAAAAACTGGGCGTTAATATCTCAATGGACGGCAAGGAATGGCGAAGGCTTCTCAAGAGGGCCTATATAAGAAATTTTAAAAAATTGTCAGGGATTTTGACGCCCATTTTTTGAAGGCGAAAAAAAATGGCTCAGTTTTTATCAAACTGAACCATTTTAAATATGGCATCGCCTAGGAGAATCGAACTCCTCTTACCAGGATGAAAACCTGGGGTCCTAACCGATAGACGAAGGCGACATATTTTTTTGCATCAAGACGGTGGTGGAGCTAAGCGGGATCGAACCGCTGACCCCGACACTGCCAGTGTCGTGCTCTCCCAGCTGAGCTATAGCCCCATTTGTTGGTTGCCAAGCAAAAGATGCAAATTATAGTCTGTATGCTAAATTAGTCAAGTTAAAATACACTTATGTTAGAAAAAAAGTACACTGAAAAAACTTTTACTTTAGAAATTCTTTACCATGTAGGTGTTTATGAGAATTCTATTCATTTTATTTTTGACCACACTTCAAAAACTTGCGCTATTATTGACCCCGCTTGGGAGGCAGATTTATTCATCCAACGCGTTAACGATAAAGGTTATCAACTTACCGATATTTGGCTCACACATTGGCATGGAGACCACATTAATGCCGTTGATGAAATTGTAGAAAAAACAGGGGCAAAGATCACGGCAGGCATCAATGAAATTCCTTATCTGCAAATTAAAAATAAAATGCACACAGTTAATGATGGCGATACAATGCGCCTAGGCAAAACAAATGCTAAAGTCATTAATACACCAGGGCATACCGCGGGTGGCATTTGCTATTTATTAGATGGACATCTGATTGCAGGAGATACCTTGTTTGTCTATGGCGCAGGACACTGCTCACTACCTGGGGCTAACAGTGTAGCGTTGTATCACTCTATGCAAAAACTCAAGCAAGTTGATGACGATATAATGCTGCATTGCGGACATGATTACGGCTCAAAAATTGAAACCACGATGAACGAACAAAAGCATGGCAATGCTTGGCTTGTTATTGACACACAAGAGGTTTTTGTTAAGTTTGTTGATGATATGGCTCAAGGTTTAATTGCTTATCCGACTGATGCACTCAAGCTAAAAGAAATCCAAGCTATGCTATGAGAGCGTTGTATACACTGAATAATCATACAATAACCTTATGATTGGTTTTTTTGGCGGGTCATTTGATCCCATACATTACGGACATTTAAAAACGGCTCGTGCTATTAAAAAAGAATTGGCATTAAGCCAACTTTTTCTAATGCCATGTAAAGCACCTGTGCATAAAGATGCCTTGCAGTTCTCTAATAAGCAGCGCCTTGAAATGCTAAATTTAGCACTCATTGAATTTAACGATTTAAAAATTGACACGCGTGAGATTGACAGACAAACTCCGTCTTATACGATTGACACACTCAAACACATTAAGGAGGATTATCCAAATAAAAAGATTTTTCTGATTATTGGGCAAGACAGTTTTAACACGCTTGAGACTTGGAAGGACTATCAACAGTTTGGTGACTATGCCCAACCGGTAATTTTGCCACGCACTGCTGACACTCAAAAAATTCATACCGGTATATTTTTTTCCAAGACACCGTTAGTTGATATTTCATCCACACAAATTAGAAATAAAATACGCAACCAGCAAGATTTATCAGGGCTATTGCCTGAAAACATTATTGAGTATATCCACAAATTATGAATTTAAAAACGCAGTAAAGAGATAGTAAAAAAAACGAACCAAATACACCTCAGCATTTAAAACAAAATTAGTGTTTGAGTTATTACAAGAGACCTTTGCATAAATAGGAACAATCATCAGAAACCCACTTTTCACCCACTTGGCGATTTTTTAAACCCAGCCTTAACTCTGCTAGGACAAGGTTTAAAGAAATCACCAATTGGGTAAAAATTGGATTTTGCCAATCATTCCTATTTACGCAAAGGTCTCTATAAAAATTATTTCTTGTTACTCACCTTAAATGCTTTAGCCTTTTTCCTAACAGAAAACAAAAGGTTTGACTTAACGCCAAGAAGTATATTGGTAAACGACTGAGCGGTGTCTGATATATCAAGAAGTGGAGTAATACGCTCGTTCTTCAAGAATTTAGCAAACTCTACATAACTGTCGCTTTGCCCATCAAGGCATTCTTCTACTCGACTATCTATAAAGAGGAATAGATTATTTATGCCTTCGAGGGTGGTAATAAGAATTTCATCTTTCTTTGGTTTGTAAGGAACGACAGTACAATCGTAGTGAGGATGAGCGTATTTAGCTGTATAGTCCCAACAATATTTATTCATATTCTGCCCGCTATTGTTAAGACCATAACGCTCTCTAAACATTTTTTTTGTCATTTTTTGTGCTTCTATTTTCGCTCTTTCTAAAAATTTGCTTGCAGTGTCTTTCATGGAAGAACATATTTTTCCTCTTCCTTGTTTTCTTTGTTTGTAAAAAGCATTGGCGTAAGAGATCTTAAGGTTGCTTAAAAAGTAATTGTAAGTTTTCACATAACTACCTAAAAACTTAGAAAGTGAATAACTTTTATCGCTTTCTGTGTGAGGGAGTTTGCTAATATCAAATTTTTTGATGTCGGTTATTCCTTCGGTGCCATCAGGTGATTTTATTGTAATCATATCATCTAATTTATAAGCACTAAAATGAGCTTTATAATCATAAAAAATATCGCCCAAACATTCTTGTATTTGTTTTGGATTCATATTTTTCAAAACTAAGGTGTGGTTACTGCTATCATTAATACCACATAAGGCAAGTGTTGAAGTGGACAAAATACTAGGTGGCGTAGTTGTTATTCCTTTAATTGAGTGATCAAGGAATTCATCCAAGGCAATAAACTTTGGAGAGCCCTTCATCCATTGAAGGGAATATGTTTTCGTTAATAATTCTTGTAATTTTTTAATAGATTTAAAATATTGCTTCATATAAATGATAGACAACTCCCTCCCATGTTCGGAATAAATTTTTTCTAAATCAGCGGTATTATCCATCCCTAATTTTAATGAACTTTCAATTTTTGACACAAATGAAACCATATCACGAATCTCTGCATCAGGAGATTCGTATTCGCCAATATTATCAATAGCCTTTAATTGCTTATCCACTTTTGCCTCTATTCTGTCTCCTGGTGAAGGACCGAAAGCAGCAAATATGTTATATACCAATGACGAATCAATAAAAGATAATATTTTGTCCATAGTTGTTGACTTGGGATTCTCAAAAACCTCTACAATATGATAAATCATCAATCCCACCGTTATAACGACACCAATAACCCCTATAACTTCTACTGCTGTTTCTGCAGTCAGCAAAGCCGTGTCCATTATTGCTCCATCCAAAGCCTCAGTGGTCTCTGCTGTAGTATTGGCAATATTCTTAGAAACGGCGGTAAAGTCATTTTTTGTAGGAATATCCTCTACTTGGAGTTCTGGATTCTCACCTTCTTGCTTTACTATTCGATCATCAAATTCATCATTATCTGGGGTGCACAAAGAGCCTGCAACGCCGACATTCAATGTTATTAAAACGCTAAAAATTAGGGTTAAAAAATTAAATTTTATTAGTTTCATATATACTCCAAATATTTTTCAAATATGTATTCTTTGAAAAACTCTTTTTAAATTAAAAAAATATATCGTTATTTTTTAAAAGTGAAAATGTATTTTGCGTTCATGTCATTTTCAAAAAAATCATCCTATGTCTATCTTGGGGTTTAAGGTAAATATTTTTAATGCTCGTTGTATTGTTTTAATTGATTGGTACGATACCCAGGAAGTTCAGAATAATTCCCATTCCCATTCCCAATCTCATAAATATCATCGTTACCTATAAAACCCCCTGCTGGTTCCTTGCCCGTAAAATCCCCTAGTGACACCTTTGGTTTCTTTGGTGGTTCCTTTAGTTTATTACCTATACAACGCACACTAAGACCATGGTTTGGAAGGTCCTGTTCAAAACTAACCGAGTCTTTTGCATTGGTAAAACTCAAGCTATTTATTCTAAGTGCTATCGGTACAGTTCCAAGACCCTCCACTGTGATACCCCAAGAAGATGAGGCTACAACTTTAAGTTCAGGCTTGCAATCATCAACAAGGTCGCCAGTCCAATATCGACCAGAAGCTGGAATAGAATGCATGGGAGGAGTCCCAGGCTTCAACAAGGAAGATACAAGCTCTTCGTCAGGTGTCATCTTATACAAGGTTTCAGTGCCAGCACCTACAATTCTTCCTTCAACCCTATCTCGTCTACCTGATAAAGGCAATTTTAAAAAGTTGTTAAAAGTAGTTTTAAGTCCTATTTTTTCATCCTTGAATTCCTGCATAGTGGGCACGGAAAAACCAACTGGGCAAATAGAATCAAACTTATTAGAGCGAATATTCCCTTTAGTGTCAGCACTCGTCCAGTCATAAGCCGATAGAGATATTCCATAAATTTTATCATTAGATGGGTTTATTGTACGTGTACGATGTAAGGTCATATTACCATTAGAACGCTCCTGATGCCCATCAGCAGAACGCCCAAACTGATACAAATCACCAAAACACAATGGGTCTGTAGCATTTCCACAAACCTTATCAGCACCCAAGTTTCTATCTAGCCAAATTCGTCCTGTTGTTGGGGAGGTAACTGTGTTATAGGTCTTGCCATCAAGAACCCTGCCAATAACATGGATAGTCAACCTAGAAACAACATTACCTCCATCTAGTGAAGTTGCACTCAGCACTACTGTGCCTTTATGGACACCTTTAAGTGTTGTTATACCCTTTACAGTATGGAGGGTTGCATTTCCAGAAGTTAGCGACCATGAAACTTTTTGAATAGTGGCATTGTTAGGGGTAAAGCCAGCACTAATCTGAGCAATTTCACCTACCTGAAGAATGTTTTTATCATTCAATCGCTTGGTGTTGTGTGTTAATTGAATGCTGGTAACAGGCACAGCAACAGGGGTTACCGCTATGCGAACGACTGCTGAACTGGTGCCAAAATTATTAACAGCAGTAATAGTATAGAGGATTTCTGGCTGTAATTTGGTCGGTGTACCTGAAATTATTCCAGTTGAATAATTCATTTGCAATCCAGCAGGAAGTCGATCAACTGACCAACTGGTAGCAACGGCACCAAAATTGGTAAATGTGATCGGAGTAATATGGGCGCCAAAGTGAGTATGCAATACATCAACACTAGGTGTGATAATAGGTGGACCAATATTAGCATCCTTTATACAGCGAATATGAAGACCTTTGGTGTGTATTTCCTCTGGAAAAGATTGTACGCCATCTTTGCCAAATACAAGTGCAATGGATTTATTGTTCGCACTACCGGTAGATCTTGTCCAATAAAAACCTTGGTTGTCTGCCTCTTTTGTTACGCCACTAACATTACGATAGCCAGTGAGTGGCAATTTTCCATTAAAGACTGAGGTGCTACCACCGCCCTCTTGCCTGAATTCTTCAGAAGTAGGCACACTGTAACCGCTTGGACAAATATCATTAGCACCTTTATCTATCGAAAAAGGTACTCCACTGTTACCGGAAGAGTCAACAGAACCTAGTATCAAGTCAAATATATCAGCAGGGTTATTGGTTTTATCAGGGGTAATCGCAGTATAGCTTCCATCTTTGGCTTCGTTCCATTGGTAAGGATCGCCATAACAATTTGAATCTGTAATGGTTTTACAAACCTCAGATGCACCTAAGTTTCTGTCTAGCCAAATTCTTCCTGTTTTTTCAGACAGTATCATTTTATAAGCTTTCTTGTTAAAAGCAATGGAATGTGGGGCAATAACAAGTATTACAAACTCATCCACTACAGTGCTATTATGGGCAATAGCTCTAATAGTGGAAAGACCTTCTTTAAGGGCAGTAACTTTACCTGTTGATTGATCAATGCTTACTTTATCATCAACTTCCCATGAGAATTTTTTGTTGCTTGCATCATTAGGGCTAATCGTTACATGAAGTTGAGCGCTTTCACCAATGACTAGCGTGTCACTAGTGCTTGATATTTTAATA
>NZ_FQTR01000006.1 GCF_900128535.1 bacterium endosymbiont of Bathymodiolus sp. 5 South
CATTGCAGATTTTTCTAACGACAGTGATGCTTTGGGTGATGCTTATGAGTATTTAATTGGACAATTTGCCGCAGGCGGGGGGAAAAAAGCAGGGGAGTTTTATACGCCGCAACAAGTCTCTACCATCCTTTCTCGTATTGTCTCACTTGATAGCCAAGACCCAAGTATGGATAAAAAGAAAAAATTGGGTAGCGTGTTTGATTTTGCCTGTGGCTCTGGCTCGTTAATTCTAAATGTGCGTAAGCAGATGGGTGAATACGGCGTGAGTAAAATCTTTGCTCAAGAGAAAAATATCACCACTTATAACCTAGCACGAATGAATATGTTGTTGCACGGGGTGAAAGATAACGAATTTAATATTTCTCATGGCGATTCTTTGACCAATGAGTGGGGCATTCTCAGTGAGGAAAATCCAGCCAAAAAAATGCGCTTTGATGCCATCGTTGCTAATCCACCATTTTCACTGCGGTGGAATCCGACTGAGGAATTGGCTAAAGATTTTCGCTTTGCAAATTATGGCTTAGCCCCAAAAAGTGCGGCTGATTTTGCTTTTTTATTGCACGGTTTTCACTTTTTGGACAATGAAGGAACAATGGCAATCATCCTACCACATGGTGTCTTGTTTCGTGGCGGAGCGGAGGCGAGAATACGCACAAAATTACTTAAAGACGGGCATATAGATACAGTGATTGGCTTGCCTGCCAAACTGTTTTTTTCTACAGGTATTCCTGTGTGTATTTTGGTTTTAAAAAAATGCAAAAAAAGTGATGATGTGCTTTTTATCAATGCCAGCGAGCATTTTACCAAAGACAAACGGCAAAATCGTTTGGACGACAGACATATTGATAAAATTGTGGATACTTATCAATACAGGGTAGAGGAAGCACGATATTCTCGTCGTGTTGAATTAAGTGAAATAGAAAAAAATGATTTTAATTTAAATATTTCAAGATATGTCAGTACTGCCAAGCCTGAGAAAGTGATTAATTTAGCAGAAGTTAACCAAGCATTGGCAAAAACTGAAAGCGATATTAAAAAATTTACTGATGAGCATAATGCATATTTAAAAGAGTTGGGCGTCAATTTATTAAAATCTCCTTGATAACAGCCATCATTCCAAATTAAAAGGATAGCACTATCCTTTGTTAACGGATTTTAAAATGGATGTTTCTGCTCAATTTAAAAAAAAGTTAATAACAAACACTTAGGGTTTTTTACAAATTATCACCACAAACTTTTAAGAGCATTGTCTAAACCGCTATCCAGCCATTATTTATAGATTTTGGAAATAATGACATTGAAAATAGGGTAGAATTATGCGATTGTTTTTATGATAATAAGAATTTTGTTTGCAACGGCGCAGACTGCTTAACAATGATTGTTAGAACTAACTAATTTAAAAAATAGGAGAAGATATGTCCGCAAAAAATGTAATGAAAATGATAGGGGATAACGAAGTTAAATTCATTGATTTTCGTTTTACCGATACGATAGGTAAGGAGCAGCATGTAAGTGTGCCAGCTCACACCATCAATGCTGAGAAGCTAGAAGAGGGGCAAATGTTTGATGGCTCTTCGATTGCTGGCTGGAAGCCAATTAATGAATCTGATATGATCATGAAGCCAGATACAGCAACGGCAGTTTTAGATCCGTTTACCGAAGAATCTACTTTGAATATTACTTGCGACATTATTGAATCCAATGATATGAAGGGCTATGAAAAAGACCCTCGTTCTATTGCCAAACGCGCTGAAGATTATTTAAATGAAACAGGAATTGGCGACACGGCTTATTTTGGCAATGAGCCAGAATTTTTTGTTTTTGATAGCGTCAAGTGGGACACAGGTTTTGGCTTGGGTAAGGCGTTTTATGAAATTAATTCTGAAGAAGCAGACTGGGAGTCGGGTTCTGATTTTGAAGGTGGCAACAAAGGACACCGCCCTAGAATTAAAGGCGGCTATTTCCCAGTACCACCTGTGGATTCACTGCATGATTTACGCTCACAAATGTGTTTGGCCATTGAAGAGATGGGGGTGGTCACTGAGGTGCATCACCATGAAGTAGGCACAGCAGGTCAATGTGAAATTGGTGCTTTGTATAATACTTTAGTCAAGAAAGCCGATGAAACTCAAATTTTAAAATACTGCATCCATAATGTAGCACATATGTATGGCAAAACAGCAACTTTTATGCCGAAGCCAATTGCGGTTGACAATGGTAACGGTATGCATGTTCACCAGTCAATTACCAAAGATGGTAAAAACTTATTTGATGGTGATGAATATGGTAAGTTGAGTCAAATGGCACTTTACTATATTGGTGGCATTATTAAGCACGCTCAGGCGCTTAATGCTTTCACTAACTCTTCTACCAACTCTTACAAGCGTTTGGTACCTGGCTTTGAAGCACCAGAAATGTTGGCATATTCGGCTAAAAACCGTTCTGCTGCTATTCGTATTCCTTTTGTGTCTAATCCAAAAGGTCGTCGTATTGAGGTGCGTTTTCCAGATCCAACGGCTAATCCATATCTTGCATTTTCAGCGATGCTCATGGCGGGTCTTGACGGTATTAAAAATAAGATTGACCCAGGCAAGCCAGGTGATGAAGATTTGTACGAATTAAGCGAAAAAGAAAAAGCATCTATTCCTAAAGTTTGTAGCTCACTAGATCAAGCACTGGCAGCACTTGATAAAGACCGTGAGTTTTTAAAGCAAGGTGGTGTGTTTACTGATAATGTGATCGATTCATTTATTGAACTTAAAATGGGAGAGGTAACAGCGTTGCGCGCTTCCCCTCATCCCGTTGAGTTTGATCTGTATTACAGCTGTTAATAAACTTAGTTTTAACCCATAAAAAGCCGTGTTTTTGCACGGCTTTTTTATGTCTAAAAGCCTGTAAAATAGCAAAACTTATTTAATGAGATAAAATGAGATAATTTATGAAAGAATTAAGACATGATTGGACATTGGCAGAGGTGGAGGCCTTATTTGCACTGCCTTTTAATGATTTGTTATTTCAAGCGCATACGCTTCATAGAGAAAACTTTAATCCAAATCAGGTGCAAGTCAGCTCTTTATTAAATATTAAAACAGGTGCTTGCCCTGAAGATTGTTCGTATTGTTCGCAAAGCTCTAAATACGATACAGGTTTAGAGCGTGAAAAATTAATGGAAGTTGATGCGGTTCTCAAGCAAGCACAAGAAGCCAAAGATAAGGGCGCAACACGCTTTTGTATGGGTGCTGCGTGGCGCAATCCTACCGATAAGAGTTTAGATAAGGTTATCCCGATGATTCAAGGCGTAAAGGCGATGGGAATGGAAACCTGTGTTACTTTAGGTATGTTGACGCCAGCACAAGCATTTACCTTGAAAGAGGCGGGATTGGATTATTACAATCATAACCTTGATACCTCAGAAGAAAACTATTCAAATGTGATTACCACACGCAATTTTCAAGACCGATTAGACACATTAGAATCGGTGCAAAATGCTGATATTAATGTCTGTAGTGGCGGTATTTTAGGTTTGGGCGAAGGGCAAACCGATAGGGCATCTATGTTGCGTTCTTTGGCTAATTTAGAAAAGCACCCAGGCAGTGTACCGATAAATCTCTTAGTGCCAATCCCTGGTACACCGTTCGAAAAAGTCGCGCCACCAACAGAAAGTGAATTTGTCCGCACTATTGCAGTGGCACGCATTATGATGCCAAAATCAGTGGTGCGTCTATCAGCAGGGCGTACAGAGATGGGGGAGGCAATGCAAGCACTGTGTTTTTTTGCGGGTGCAAACTCTATCTTTTATGGCGAACAGCTATTAACAACGGATAACCCAGATACCAATACGGATCAAATTTTATTTAAAAGATTGGGTATCAATCAAGCGTTGTCAAACCCTCATTAAATAATCACTGATTAGTTTTGCAGCATCGGGCTTTGCCAGTTTTTTGATATTTTCTGATATTTGTTGTGTCTGTGTTTTATCGAGTTTAAGTAGCGTTTTTTCAAGCAATTCAAGCGTTAAATCTTTTTGCTCAATTAATATTCCAGCCTTATTGTCGGCTAAAATTTTAGCGTTATAAAATTGATGGTTATCAATAGCATGCGGCAGGGGGATTAAAATGCTGGGCTTGGCTGATAGTATTAATTCTGATACGGTCATCGCACCAGCACGACACAAAACCACATCTGCCCACGCATAGGCCTGTGCCATATCGTCAATAAATGGGGTTATTTTTGCATTTTTATTGCTATATTTACTCCTAACAGTGTCTAAGTGTTGTTTGCCAGTTTGATGCCAAATGTTGATATCAAGTTGCAGTTGGCTAACAATATCGTTGATAGGTTTAGAGCCTAGACTGCCACCAACGATCAATAAATTAAGTTTGTTGTTGGTGGTACTATTCGTTTTAGGCTTAAACAACACAGGGTTTCCAGAGGTGATTGCACTACTAAATGTACCGTCAAAGGCTTGAAAGGTTTGTGTGGCAAATTTAGAGAGGATTTTGTTGGTCGTGCCAGGAATGGAGTTTTGCTCGTGAACCACTAGAGGGATACGCAGCAACCATGCTACTATACCGCCGAGTCCTGAGGCAAAACCACCCATACCTAGCACGACATCAGGTTTAAGGTTAAGAAACACTTTAAAGGTTTGAAGTAGGGCGATTAACAACAAAAAAGGTGCCTTGATCAGTGTTAATAGATTTTTGCCACGCAAACCAACGGCACTGACGCTGTGGAGTTTGATATTGTGTTTAGGCACAAGCGTGTTTTCCATACCGCGTTTTGAGCCTAGCCATTCAATATTAACAGAATGCGTGCTTAGTTCTTTAGCAATTGCCAAGGCAGGAAATATATGCCCACCAGTACCACCTGCCATAATTAAAATAGTTTTTTTTTGTGTTGTTTTAGACATAGGATCTTCGTTTACTGTAATCTGCTCTGTTTTCCATATCTATTCTAAGCAATAACGCCAGTGCAATAATAGTAAAAATCATACTACTACCACCATAACTAATGAGTGGTAAAGTAAAACCTTTAATAGGCATTAGACCGATATTCATCGCAATATTGACACTAATTTGCATGGCAAACCATGAACAAATACCGTAGGCAACATAGTAGCTGTATTTTCTACCATCTTTGGACGCTTTGGCAGCAATTTTGAAGCCTTTGGTTAAAATATAAGCAAAACTCAGTAAAATAAACAACATGCCAGCAATACCAAGCTCTTCACCTGTTATCGCAAAAATCATATCGGTATGAGGCTCTGGTAATTTTGTGTATTTTTGAATGCCAGAGCCTAATCCTGTGCCAAACCAATCACCTCTAGCAATGCCGAGTAACGCTTGTTTGGTTTGATATACGCCATCTTTGCCCCATAGGTCATTAGTCCAAAACGATATGACTCTGTTCCACCTTGCTGGGTTGAAATAAACAAAAATAGCAAACCCAGATAGAATTGTAGCGCCAATATAAAATAACTCTTTGACATAAGAGCCCGCTATAAACACCATAATAAGTGCCGTTACGGTAATAATGATGGTAGCACCAAGGTCGGTTTCCGCTATCGTGAGTGCGCCAGACAAACCAACAATAAATAAAGCCCCGAAAAAACCTTTTAACGATTTAGTTATATGCTCTTCTTGTTCAACTAAAAAATTAGCCATAAATAAAATCATAACCACCTTCATCATCTCAGAAGGCTGAAAGTTAAACAATCCTAAATCAATCCAACGATAAGCACCGTTAATTTTTCCCGCACCAATACCAGGAATAAACACGAGAAAAAGCAAGAAAAGTGTCAGCCCAAAAACGAGTAGAGAGTGTTTTTTAAAAAATGAAAGTGGCAATTTCAAGATAACAACACCAGTAACAACACCTAAAAGAATAAAAACACCTTGCTTGAATGCAAAAGAAAAAGTGCCAAAATGCCCAACTGAAGCAGAAGATGACATTATCCAACCAAATAGGGTTAATGCCAAAATGGCAAGTAATAATTTTTTGTCGGGTTTTTGCTCAATCGTGTCAAACATAAGTCCTGCATTTTATCCTATTTATTTAAGTTGGACTAACGGCTGATATGGGATAATGTTGCGTTTTATAAATTCTAAATACATACCTATGATTTCTACTGCTAACATCACCATGCAATTTGGTGAAAAACCTTTATTTGAAAATATTTCTATCAAATTTTCTGACAACAACCGTTATGGCTTGATTGGTGCAAATGGTTGCGGCAAATCAACTTTTATGAAAATTTTGACGGGTGAATTAACCCCAACGAGCGGTACGGTTGGCATTAGTGATGGTGAGAGATTGGGGGTTTTGCGTCAGGATCAATTTGCTTTTGAAGATTTTCGTGTGGTTGATGCCGTTATTATGGGGCATGAAAAGCTTTGGAAAATTAAAGCAGAAAGAGACCGTATTTACGCTTTGCCAGAGATGAGCGAAAAAGATGGAGTTAAGGTTGCAGAATTAGAGATGGAATTTGCTGAAATGGATGGTTATATGGCAGAATCTTCAGCCAGTGAGTTGCTGTTAGGCTTAGATATCCCTGAAGACCAACACTACGGACTAATGAGTGAAATCGCACCAGGTTGGAAACTGCGTGTACTATTGGCACAGGCTTTATTCTCTGATCCTGAAATTTTACTACTTGATGAGCCAACCAACAATTTAGACATTAACTCAATCCGCTGGTTAGAAGGGGTATTAAAAGCCCGTAAAGCCACAATGGTGATTATTTCGCATGATAGACATTTCTTAAATGGCGTGTGTACACATATGTCGGACTTGGATTATGGCGCGCTAAAGACTTTTCCGGGTAATTACGATGATTTTATGATTGCAGCGACCGCTATTCAAGAGAAGATGCAAAGTGATAACGCCAAAAAAGAAGCAAAAATGAAGGAACTTAAGCACTTTGTTTCACGATTTTCAGCCAATGCTTCTAAATCCAAGCAAGCGACTTCACGCCTAAAACAGCTAGATAAGATTGTGCTAGATGATATGAGACCGTCATCACGCGTTAGTCCTTATATTAATTTTAGACAGGATAAGGCGCTACACAGAAACATTATTGAGGTAGAAGGTTTAAGCAAAAGTTTTGGTGATTTACAGGTATTAAAAGATATTAATTTTTTGTTTGAAGTGGGTCAACGTGTCGCCATTATTGGGCAAAATGGTATTGGTAAAACCACACTGTTACGCACGCTGGTTGGCGAACTTGAAGCTGACAAAGGGAAAATAAAGTGGAGTGAAAATGTTAATATTGGCTATTACGCACAAGACCATAGCGCTGATTTTGAAGAAGATATGAGTGTGCTGGACTGGATGGCACAATTTAAAAAGCCCAGTCAAGAAATACAAGATATGCGCTCTGTTCTAGGCAAGATGTTATTTGGTAAAAATGATATTGACAAAAGCATCAAAGCGCTTTCTGGTGGCGAGAAGGGTAGAATGTTATTTGGCAAGTTAATGCTGCAAAACCCAAATGTGTTGGTCATGGATGAGCCAACCAACCACTTGGATATGGAGTCTATCGAAGCACTCAATCTGGCGTTGGAAAACTACGAAGGCACCCTTATCTTTGTTAGCCATGATAGAGAGTTTGTCTCTTCTCTATCTACCAAAGTGGTAGAGTTAACAGAAACTGGCGCTCACTATTATTCTGGCAATTACGAAGACTATTTGAAATCACAAAAATAAAGTCAATCTTTATGTCAGAATCAAAATGCAAACACATTCTCTATAGAAACGAAAAGATAGATGTAGGGGAGGATGGTTGGGTAACAATAGAAAATGAGCGATACCTAGTGATAAATTCCTTAAGGGAATGTGAAGAAAATTTTAAAGTAACAAAAGGAGAAGACTTTAAGTTTTTAGACGATATAAGTACAAACAAGAAATATCTCGATGAAAAATGTATCTTTAATTTTGAGCTACCTTTAATTGATTTTTCTTCATCAACAGAAGTAGAATCGGTTTTATATATTTTTTGTAATAATATTTTTTTAAAAAAAGTAACAATAAAGCAAGGGTATGGTGTTTTTGGTGTTTCTGGTGTTTCTGATCGGCTTTTTAAAGTTGGAGTTATAAGTATTCCAAATTTTGCTTTTTGGAATGCAAAATTTGAAGATGAATGTTTAATAGAGTTTGACCATAATAAAAATGACTTATCGTTTATTTTTAATCAGTGTCATTTTTCTAAAAAACTTAAAATTAGAAATAGTGAACGAAGACTGCAATTGCCAGGTGGAACAGATTTTAGCGAATATGAAATTGCTCAAAAAACAAAACTACACCTTAGTAAATTACATTTAAAAAATTGTTCTGTTAATGATGGAGTATATTTAAGAATTGGCTTTGTTAGTGTTGAGGATTTTGTTTTATCAAATTTAAAACTTCCACAAAATACAGAATTAAGTATCGGGGATTGTCATTTTAAAAATTTCCAGCTTACAAATTTTAGGAATATAGGGAATTTTAAACTTTATAAAATCAATATTTTAAAGATCAAGCATAAATATTTCGATAACCCTTGTGAAGAAGATGAAACAAAAGGCAATAAAAAGTTTCAAATTGACAATACCTCTATTGGCAAAACAAACTTCCAGAGTATTAATTTATCAAGTTTTACAGAAATAAAAATATTTGATAATATTTTTACTGAAATTGATTATACAAATATAATTTGGAGTGATAAAGTTGTAGGGGTTGGGCAATGTAATAATGACACCTCTAAACTTAGCAAACAACAAGACTCCTACAGGACTTTAAAAAATGTAGCATTGAGAAATAACGACCAGCCACAAGCAGTAAAGTTTTATGCCAAAGAAATGGAGTTTTATAGAAAATTGGTCAAAGGAAATAAAAGCTACTCGTGGTCGGATAGAGCGACTTTGTGGTTTAATAAGCGTACAAATAATTTTGGTTTGAGTTTTTGGAAACCTTTACGTTTGTTGCTACTTCTTTCTATTGTGTTTTATTTTTTTGTTTTGTGTAGTTTTCTTGATGGTTATAATTCAAACTATTGGAGGAATATATTTGAATTTTTAAACCCCACACATAAGGTGTTATTTATTAACGAATATCATTGGAGTGGGTGGAGTTATTTCTGGGATTTTTTGTTTAGAATTATTGAAGGGCTGTTGATTTACCAAACTATTCAAGCATTCAGAAAATACAGCAAAAAATTATGAATAATCCCACTTTAACAATTATTGCAAGAGTTAACGGTTTTAGAAAAACCACCTTGGCATTGGATTGTTTTAAAAACAGTCAGGCAACTTTTATTAACGCAGATTTAATTGTTATAGGAATTTCATCTAATACCCCTGATTTATCTCAATTTAGAGTGGTAAATTTATGCTTATTGAGATTGAAAAATATATTAAAAGACAATCTCACTGTTTATAATCAAAACACAATGGGTGAAATCTTAAGGGTCAAAAATGCTAAACGATAAAGAAGTTCTAATATCTATGAAAAAGAATGTTAGTAAAGCTTTAGCCATTAAAAAAGCTTTGGGGCAGTATGTCGTAGCATGGGACAGTGAAAAAAAACAGGTTAAACGCATTGAGGCAAAAGATTTGCCAGAGTACGCTTACAAAGAATCGTGAACATCTTAAAATCAGCGCTAACGCATTTAAAGGCAAAAAATGGCTTAGACTCAGCAGCGGTTTTGGCGTTTTCCACATTGTTTGCGGTTGTACCAACGCTGACTTTGGTATTTAGTGTGTTTTCTTTATCGCCATATTTTGCTGATTTACAGCAACTTTTAGAGGATTTTTTGTTTCAACAGTTATTGCCACAAAATTACGAAGCAGTGAATCACTACATTCATCAATTTATCGCTAGTGCACAAAAACTTAAAGGTATTAGTGTGTTATTTTTATTGGTGGCAGTATTTTTCTTATTTCGTGAAGTGGAGCATCGTATTAACTCAGTATGGGAGGCAAAAAAAACGCGTCATTTTGGTTTGGATTTGCTCATATATTTATTGGTGTTGGCTTTAGGTCCGCTGTTCTTAGCGGGGTCTTTGTTTGTTAGTTCCTACTTGAGTGCTTCAAATTTTTTTGTATTCGTGCCAATAGGTGGAATTTTTGTCTCTAGCTTGCCCATTATCCTTTCAGCAATTGGGCTAAGTTTGTTGTATTATTTTATCCCAAGTGAAAAAGTTACTTTTAAAAATGCAATTAAATCGGGTTTTATGACGGCATTTTTCTTAGAAATTTTAAAATATATTTTGTTTATTTACATTAACTATTTCTCACTATATGAATTGATTTACGGTGCATTATCAATGTTACTTTTATTTATGCTTTGGGTTTATTTTTCTTGGGTATTGATATTATTTGGCGCCAGTGTGAGTTTTTGTTTGCATCAAAAAGAGAGTCAATAAATGTTTACAGGTATTATTCAAGCCATTGGTCAAGTTAAAAGCAAAACTATGTATGACAAAGGCGCAGTGTTTACTTTTTCCTCAAGTGGTTTGGACTTTTCTACGGTGGCAATTGGTGATAGCATTGCAGTAAATGGCGTGTGTTTAACTGTCATTGAAATTGAAAAGGAGTGTTTTACAGCAGATGTCTCTCAGGAGACGCTAAATTGCTCTACTTTTGATGACTTATCAATTGGTGATGCGATAAATCTTGAAAAGGCATTAACCCTTAATCAGGGTATTGATGGACATTTAGTGAGCGGGCATGTGGATGGGCAGGGTAAAATTATTGATAAAACATTGGAAGGCGAGTCAATGCGTTTTAAAGTCAATGTGGCTCAGTCTTTGGTAAAATACATTGCTAGAAAAGGCTCAATTACCGTCAATGGGGTAAGTCTCACAGTCAATAGCATTGAAGCCAATGATTTTGACATTAATATTGTGCCACATACATTAACAGCAACGACGCTAGGGCGTTTAAACACAGGCGATAGTGTTAACTTGGAAGTAGATATTATTGCCCGACACCTTGAACAGTTGATAAAAAATAAATAATAAAAATGAAGATTAAAGCCAGCATTGAAGCAATATTGGAAGATTATAAGCAAGGCAAGATGATTATCTTGATGGATGATGAGGGGCGTGAAAACGAAGGGGATTTAATCATCCCTGCAGCCACTTGTACCAAAGAAGATATTAACTTTATGGCAACGCATGGCAGGGGTTTGATTTGTTTAACTCTGACTCAAGAGCGCTGCAAGCAGTTAAATTTACCACTCATGGTAACGCAAAATAACGATGCCAATGGCACTAACTTTACCGTTTCTATTGAGGCTTCTACAGGGGTTACAACAGGCATCTCAGCAGCAGATAGAGCAAAAACTGTACTCGACGCTGTCGCACCAAACGCCCGACCTGCTGATATTGTACAACCAGGGCATATTTTCCCATTAATGGCACAACCCGGTGGCGTGTTGATTCGTCCAGGACACACAGAAGCAGGTTGTGACTTAGCACGCCTTGCAGGTTTGGAGCCCGCCTCAGTGATTGTTGAGATTTTAAATGAAGACGGTTCAATGGCACGCCGTGATGATTTGGGGTTGTTTGCTGAAAAACACGATATTAAGTGGGGTACGATTGAAGATTTGATTTCTTACCGAGTGGAAAATGAAAAAACCATTGAGCGTATTGATGAGCGCCCATTTAACACCAAATACGGTGAATGGACATTAGTCTCATTCTTAGATAGTATCCACCAACAAACACACACTGCTTTAGTCAAAGGTAATATCGACAAAGACACCCCCGTTTGTGTGCGCGTGCATATGGAGAATGTGTTTGCCGATATATTGCAAGAAAACACCAAATCTCTGCATGTTAATGATGCACTGGCATATATTAGCAAGGAACAAAGTGGTGTGTTTTTACTTATTCGTCCACACGAAGCCAGTAGCGATGTTAAAACCTATGGTGTTGGTGCACAAATTTTGTCTGATTTAGGTGTTGGGAAAATGCGTATTTTAGGCAGCCCAAGAAAGCTAAATGCCTTAAAGGGTTTTGGCTTAGAAGTGGTTGAATATATTACAGGTGGAAAATAATGAATTTTAAATTTGATAAAGATAACAATGATAATTTTCTAAAAGATAAGAAAATTGCCATCACTGTGGGTTATTTTTACCAAGAAATTGGCGATAAGTTATTAATTGGTGCGCAACAGACGCTTTCTAAATACGGTATTGATGAGAATAATGTTGATATTTTCTATGCGCCGGGTGCTTTTGAAATCCCATTACTGGCAAAAAAATTAGCAAAAAGTGGCAAATATCACGGCATTGTGACTTTAGGTGCAGTCATTAACGGTGAAACCCCGCATTTTGATTTTGTATGTAGTGAATGTGCGCGAGGCGTAGCAGATGTATCGTACCAGTATGAAGTGCCGACCACCTTTGGCGTGCTTACCACTAGTAATATGGAGCAAACCATCGGTAGAGCAGGCGGTTATAAAGGCAATAAAGGTGAAGAGGCAACCATGGCGATGATTGAAATGCTATATTTATTTGACCAGATTTAGACAATGACGTTCACAACCCCTAAACATCGTTCTAGAGAGCGAGTCGTTCAAGCTTTATATCAATACATGCTATCAGGTGGCGAAGTGCTACAAATCGAACAACAATTTTTAAATCAAAAGTCTGGAAAAATTTCAAAAGCCTTCTTTTCCAACCTTTTTATCAATATTTTAAGAAATCGCACTGAGTTAGACGAACTCATTGCACCTACCATCAGTCGTGATACTGACGAGCTCGGTTCAGTGGAGCACGCTGTGCTGTATTTGGGTGCATACGAGTTACAAAACTCAATTGAGGTACCTTACAAAGTCGTCATTAATGAGGCGCTTGAAATTGCTAAACTATACGGTGCTGAAGGTGGATTTAAGCTCATTAATGCTTCACTAGACAAATTGGCTAAAAAATTAAGAACAATAGAAACAAACAACGCATGAAAACTAAATTAATCGCATTATTACCCTTCTTGGCATGGTTTAAAACCATCAATAAAAACACCATCAAAGCAGATATCATTGCAGGCTTTACTGGCGCAGTGGTCGTCTTACCTCAAGGTGTTGCTTTTGCAACCATTGCAGGGTTGCCACCAGAATACGGCTTATACACAGCAATGGTTACCCCCATTATTGCTGCATTATTTGGCTCATCCTACCACTTGATTTCAGGGCCAACCACTGCCATTTCTATTGTTATGTTTTCCACTATTAGCAGGCACGTTGAACCAGGTTCGCCAGAATTTATCTCAATGGCACTGACTTTAACTTTTCTTGCTGGGGTTTATCAGTTTGCCTTTGGTTTGGCCAGATTTGGAACTTTGGTAAACTTTGTCTCACATACGGTGATTATTGGCTTTACCTCAGGTGCGGCAATTTTAATTGCAACCAGTCAATTAAAGCACATCACTGGTATTTATGTGCCTACAGGGGAATCGTTTTTGCATGTTTGGATTGATTTATATCAAGGCTTTGCTGGTTTTGATATTTATCTGCTAATAATCGCATTAGTAACGCTATTTAGCGCGATCTTATTTAAAAGATTTTTGCCAAAATCTCCTAACCTTCTAATTGGCATGGTGCTGGGTAGTGTTTTAGCCTTTTACTTACCCAGATTTGGAATATCAACCAATATTGCTTTGGTGGGTGAAATTCCTGCGCATTTACCCCCTTTATCAATGCCTAATTTTTCATTTTCTACATTTTCTACGCTAGCATCCGAGGCTTTTGCAATTGCACTATTGGGTTTGATTGAAGCGGTTTCAATTAGCAGGGCGGTTGCTGCAAAATCCAATCAAAGAATCAACCCCAATCAAGAATTTGTTGGGCAAGGGCTATCTAATATAGTGGGCAGTTTCTTTTCTAGTTATGCAGGCTCAGGTTCTTTTACCAGATCGGGTATTAATTATGAATCTGGTGCAAAAACACCACTTTCTGCTATTTTTGCTGCACTGTTTTTGATGATTATTGTATTACTGATTGCACCACTAACGGCTTATCTGCCAATTGCGGCTATGGGTGGTGTTATTTTACTCGTTGCTTATAATTTGATTGATGCTCGCCATGTTGTCAAGATTTTTAAATACAGTAAATCAGAATCTGCAATTTTAATCACAACTTTTTTAGCAACGCTATTCCTTGAGCTAGAATTCGCTATTTATTTAGGCGTGTTATTATCTTTAGTGTTGTTTTTAGCAAAAACTTCAACCCCGAGAATCCCTACTTTGTCAATCGATAACATGAATAATGAAGGCTCTAGAAATTTTGTAAATATTGCTAAAAAGCCACTTAGACAGTGCCCACAGTTAAAAATAATTCGGGTTGATATGTCGATTTATTTTGGCTCAATTAACCATATTCAGAAAAAAATTGAAAAGATATCTGATGGGCAAAATATTCACCATATTCTGATTGTTGCCAGTGGCATTAATTTTATAGATTTGTCAGGTATGGAAACTTTAGCCTCCGAGCACAACAGATTAAAGAGAAAAGGTGGAGGCTTATATTTTGTTGGGCTTAAAGCACCGGTGTATCAGTTTTTAGCACAAGCCCATTTTTTTGAAAAAATTAGCAGAATAAACTTCTTTGATTCAAAAAGTGTTGCCATTCGTACTATTTATAGGCGACTTGAGCGTGATATTTGTACTCAATGCGATGCAAAAATATTTAATGAGTGTCGTTAGTTTGTTAAAAAATATAGAAGAAGTGGCAAAATTTATCGTTGGTAATAAATTCTCTTAGAAGTGTCTATTAACTTTGTGGGTATTTTTAGTAGAAAATAAAAACGAGAAACAAGTTTATTCTAGATTGGGGGATAGTAATCTTTCCGCTTGTTCAATTGAAACGCCTTTGCGTTTGGCGTAATCTTCTAGTTGCGCTTGGTTGATTTTTGCCACACCGAAGTATTTAGCATCAGGATTGGCGAAATACCAGCCACTGACGCTAGCAGTGGGTAGCATGGCATACGAACTGGTAAGAGTCATACCTGTGTTTTTCTCAACATTAAGCAAATCCCATAGTTTTTCTTTTTCGCTGTGCTCAGGGCAAGATGGATAGCCAGGGGCAGGGCGGATGCCATCAAACTTTTCTTGGATGAGTTGGTTGTTGTCAAACGCCTCAGAGCTATAACCCCAAAGCTCGGTGCGTAGTTTAAAGTGCATAAGTTCGGTAAAGGCTTCGGCTAGTCGGTCAGCCACGGCTTTAATCATGATTGAGTTGTAATCATCATGGTCGGCTTCAAATGCGGCGATGAGTGGCTCGATATGAATGCCAGTGGTTACGGCAAAAGCACCCATATAGTCTTGAATATCGTTGTCTTTTGGGGCAATGAAGTCGCTTAAACAGAAGTTTGGCATGTTGCCTTTTTTATCTAACTGTTGGCGTAGGTGGTTCAGGGTCATGAGCACTTCGTCATTTTCATCATATAGCTCAATATCTTCATTAATGCTGTTGGCTGGGAAAATGCCGATAACGGCATTGGCAGTGAGCAGTTTTTCATCAATTACTTTTTTAAATAAAGCTTTAGCGTCATCAAACAGTGCGCTGGCAGATTCACCTACAACCTCATCTGTTAAAATATCGGGGAATTTGCCAGCTAACTCCCAAGTGCGGAAAAATGGCACCCAGTCAATAAATTTAAAAATTTCAGCCAGATCATAGTCTTTAAAAACATGGATGCCTAGTTTTTTTGGTTTAACAATGGTGTTAAAAGAGATGTTAGGCTTGTTGGATCTGGCTTTTTCTAAAGAGATAAGTTTGCTTTTGCCTTTGTTGGCGCGACGCTGTCGCACCGTTTCATAGTCGGCTTTGGTGTCGGCTAAAAGTTTTGGCTTTAAGGTTGTGGAGAGTAGGGCGCTTGCTACGCCAACAGATTTGGAAGCATCTTGTACATAGAACACGCCATGACTATATTCTGGCTCAATTTTTACGGCTGTATGTGCTTTAGAGGTGGTGGCACCGCCAATCATTAAGGGTAATTCAAAGCCCTGACGGGTCATCTCCTTGGCGACAAACACCATTTCATCGAGTGAGGGGGTGATGAGCCCAGATAGTCCAATAATATCCACATTTTCTTTTCTGGCAGTTTCTAAAATGGTTTCGGTGGGCACCATCACACCTAAATCAACAATCTCATAATTATTACAAGAAAGCACTACGCCAACAATGTTTTTACCAATATCGTGCACATCGCCTTTAACAGTTGCCATTAAGATTTTGCCTTGTGAGGTGGAGGCGCAATCTTGTTTTTCGGCTTGTAAAAATGGGTCTAAGTAGGCGACGGATTTTTTCATCACACGGGCAGACTTCACCACTTGTGGCAAGAACATTTTGCCGGCACCAAATAAATCACCAACGATATTCATACCCGTCATTAATGGGCCTTCAATAACAAGAATAGGGCGACCCAGCTTATCAAAGGCTTCTTGGGTATCTTCATCAATGTATTTAGTAATGCCTTTAACTAGCGCGTGTTCTAGGCGTTTTTCTACTGCCCATGTGCGCCATTCTAAGTCTTTACTGTTGTCTTTTTGTTCAAGCGAACCAGAGAATTGAGCGGCGATATCCACCAGGCGCTCGCCAGCCTGATCATCCGTATTAAGTACCACATCTTCAACGCACTTTTTAAGTTTGGGATCAATGTCATCATAAACGACCAATTGCCCTGCATTAACGATTCCCATAGTCATACCCGCTTTGATAGCGTGATACAAGAATACGGAATGAATTGCCTCGCGTACTGGATTGTTGCCTCTAAATGAGAATGACACATTAGAGACGCCACCAGATATTTTGGCGTAAGGTAGATTTTTATTAATAATGCGCGTGGCTTCAATAAAATCAACGCCATAGTTGTTGTGTTCTGCAATACCTGTAGCAATGGCAAAAATATTTGGGTCAAAAATAATGTCTTCTGCTGGAAAATTAACCTCATCAACTAGGATATTGTAAGCATTGGTGCAAATCTCTATTTTGCGTGCCTGTGTGTCTGCCTGACCTGTTTCATCAAATGCCATAACGATAATAGCTGCACCGTAACGCTTGCACAGATGTGCGTATTTAACAAAGTTTTCCTTACCTTCTTTGAGTGAGATAGAGTTAACAATCGGCTTACCTTGTGTGCATTTAAGCCCCGCTTCAATAATATCCCACTTACTTGAATCCACCATTATTGGTACTTTGGAGATATCCGGTTCAGAAGCAATTAAATTCATAAAACGAATCATGGCAGCCTTACCGTCAAGCATGCCTTCATCCATATTAATATCAACCACTTGTGCGCCTTCTTCAACTTGCGTGCGGCAAATATCAAGTGCCCCTTCATATTCTTCGTTAAGAATAAGGCGTTTAAATTTGGCTGAACCTGTAATATTAGCACGCTCGCCAATATTTACAAATAAAGATTCGCTACCAATGTTAAAGGCTTCTAAACCTGATAATCGGCATTCTAGTGGTATCTTCGGGATTTTCCTAGGGGCTAAACCATCAATGGCGTCAGCAATCGCTTTGATGTGCTCGGGGGTGGAGCCACAACAACCACCTAAGATATTAACCAAACCAGACTCAGCCCATTCACCAACTTGCTTGCTCATTGTGCTAGCGCCTAAGTCATATTCACCGAATTCATTCGGCAGTCCAGCATTTGGATGCGCTGAGACAAAGCAATCTGCCACACGCGACATTTCAGCCACATATTGGCGTAATAAATCAGGACCAAGCGCACAGTTAAGCCCAATAGAAATAGGTTTGGCGTGTCGCAGTGAATTATAGAAAGCTTCAGTCATTTGACCAGATAGGGTGCGTCCTGAAGCATCTGTAATAGTACCTGAAATCATAATCGGTAATTCAACATCATCGTCTTCAAATACTTGTTGCACAGCGAAGATAGCCGCCTTAGCGTTGAGTGTATCAAAGATGGTTTCAATGAGGATGATATCTGCGCCGCCTTCAATCAGTGCGCGTGTTGACTGCGAATAAACACCAACCAACTCATCAAAACTCACATTTCTAAAGCCTGGGTCATTCACATCAGGTGAAAGCGAGCAAGTGCGTGAAGTCGGTCCGATAACGCCGGCAACAAAGCGTGGCTTGTCATCTGTTGAAAATTCATGACAGGCTTGTTTGGCAAGTTTGGCGCTTTCCACATTAATTTCATACGCCAAATCTTGCATTTCATAGTCAGCCATAGAAGTGCGTGAGGCATTAAAAGTATTGGTTTCAATAATATCGGCACCCACTTCCAAATAAGCACGATGAATATCTTGAATGATTTTTGGTTGCGTTAAAGAGAGCAGGTCGTTATTACCCTGAACAAAAATATGCCAATCCTTAAAACGCGCACCACGATAATCTTCTTCTGAGAGTTTGTGCTTTTGAATCATTGTACCCATAGCACCATCTAACACTAAGATTCGTTGTTGTAAAAGGGATTGTAGCAACTTTTGTGTACTCATCTTTAAGCATTATACCCAAAGGTAACTCTTGCTAATAACACGCTTGGTTTTTAAAGTAGCCTTTAAAAAACATGAATATGTTACAATGAGATCTTTGCATAAATAGGAACAATCATCAAAAATCCACTTTTCACCCACTTGGTGATTTTTTAAATCCAGCCTTAGTCCTGCTAGGACAAGGTTTAAAGAAATCACCAATTGGGCAAAAATTGGATTTTGCTAATCATCCCTATTTATGTAAAGGTCTCACAATATCAAAACTGTTTAATTGTCATACGGAGGAGCAATATGAAAAAAATATTTACAATCGCACTATTTGCAGTGTCATTGAGTGCCAATGCTTTTTGGGGTAATAACAATGGCCCATGGAGTAATGGTTATAACAACAATAATTATGGTTACCAGCAAGATAACGGTATTTTTGGTTATAACCCTTATGAGTTTTGGGAGCCTAGTTGGTATTTTGAAGAAATGAGTAATATGTTTGATGAGTTTGACAACAATGGTTGGGGTAACAATTATAATAATAATGGTTATGGTTACAATCCATACAACTCTTGGAATCGAGGCAACGGTAATAATTACCGTTACAATGGACCTGTGAGAAATGCTAGATAACACTTACAAGAAAAGTTAATAAAATAGCCTGCTTTTGCGGGCTTTTTTATTGCTAAAAAATTGACAATAGGTAAAATAACGCACTTTCCTTAAACCCACACAAACCATGAGTAATGATTGTATTTTTTGTACATTAAGAGATGAGCGAATCATCGGCGAATGCGATTACACAAAAACCTTTATTGATAGCTACCCAGCATCGCCAGGGCATACACTAATTGTGCCTAAAAGGCATTTTGCAACCTATTTTGAAGCCACAAAAGAAGAATTGTTAGCCCTCGGTGAGGCTGTGCAAAATGCCAAGAAAATATTAGATGAGGAATTTTCACCTGATGGTTACAATATTGGTGTCAATAATGGTCAGGCTGCAGGTCAAAGCGTGATGCATTTACATGTGCATTTAATCCCAAGGTATAAAGGTGATGTTGAAGACCCTAAAGGTGGTGTGCGTTGGGTGTTAAAGAATAAAGCCAACTATTGGGATGATAAGAAAAATAGGGTTAGAGCAAAATAATACCAAAACAAACAAAAGCCCGCTAAAGCGGGCTTTTGTTTGTCGGTATTTTTTTAAGGATACTTACAAGGTTTCATTAAGATTTGTAAATACCCTTTGGGTGTCTAGAATGGAATGTCGTCATCAAAACCACCGTTATCAACAGGTGTGATAGGGTCAATAGCAGCTTGAGTTTGTTGCTGCATAGGTGCAGTAGGAGCGGGAGCGGCTTGCTGTGGTGCTGGTGCACCAGCACCTGTATTATTATCACGGCGGTCTAGCATTTGCAAAGTGCCGTTAAAGCCAGATACAACAACTTCAGTCGTGTAACGATCAGCGCCTGATTGGTCTTGCCATTTACGCGTTTGTAATTTTCCTTCCACATAAACCTTAGAGCCTTTATCTAGGTATTGACCAGCAATTTCAGCCAATTTACCAAACAAACTCACACGATGCCATTCTGTTCTTTCTTGTTTTTGACCTGTGTTTTTATCCGTCCAAGATTCACTGGTTGCCACTGATAAATTGGTTACTGCGTTACCAGTTGAGCCGTATTTTACTTCTGGTTTTGCACCTAAATTACCGACTAAAATTACTTTGTTAATACCTGCCATATTGCTTCTCCTATAAGGTTTTTTGTTGTTTCATGGTGAGCATAACGCCCAGCCAAATTATTGCCATTAATGTAGTGAATAAGAATACACTATTTAAATCATATATGTTGTAAATCCACCCGCCGAATATGCCACCAACGAACGCACCTAAAAACTGCGAAGTGGAATACAACCCCATTGCTAAGCCGCGTTTATCATCTGTTGCAATCTTGGATATAAGTGAGGGCAACATAGCTTCCATTGCATTAAAAGCAATAAAAAACAGCGTTAGTAAGGTTGAGAATGTGAGGTAAGTTAAGGAGGTTTGATAAAACAGAATTTGACTGATAATCATTATCGTAATCGCAACAAGAATCATCGCTTTATGTTTTTGAAATTTTTCAGCTAAGATAATAATTGGCAACATACCAACAAAAGATAACAGCATTACTGGTAAGTAGACACTCCAATTGTCTTTTAAGTCGGCGGCAACAATGTTGTTTTCCACCAGTAACACTGGCATAACGATAAAAGCACAAGTAAGAATTAAGTGTAGCGTAAAGACACTAAAATCTAATTTAAGCAATTTAGCGGTTAAGACCTGTTTAATGTTGGGTATTGATAGTGAGTATTGTGTATGTGGCTTAACATATGGCAATGTGGTAACAATGATCAATGCGACGATAGACAAACCAGCAATGACCCAAAAAAGCCCTGAAATGCCTAAATTTACCGTAATTATTGGTCCAATCAGTAGTGAGAGCATAAATGCCAGCCCAATTTGCATTCCTACAAAGGCATTTGCCTTAGAACGTTGGCCTTCAGCAACAAAATCTGCCAAGAAAGCCATTAATACTGCAGAAATAGCGCCACTACCTTGTAACGCTCTACCAACCACCACATGAATAATATCGGTAGCATTAGCAGTCACCACGCTACCGATAAAGAAAAAGACCAATCCGATAATAAGTAATGGCTTGCGACCAAATTGGTCAGATAAATAACCAAATGGAATTTGTAACAGTGCTTGTGTTAAACCGTAAATACCAATTGCCAAGCCAATCAAATAAGGTGTTGTGTTCTTGTATTGCATGGCGTACACTGAGAACACTGGAAATATCATAAATAATCCAAATAGCCGAGTTGCCATAATAGATGATATTTTAAGCGCAAAGAAACGCTCTTGTTTAGTCATACTAAGCTAACTTAAATAGATAGAAAGCATCCACAAGGCAAACTTTGAAATTACTAGCGGGTTTTAAGATTTCCGAACTAGTCATCTAAAGTGTAATGTGGCTCATAGATAGGGTAACTTTTCTTTAAGACGCGGCGTGCATCTTTTGCTAGCTTATCCATGCCGAGACTATCATAGTTGCGTGCCATTAAATGTAATGCCGCAGGGACTGAGGGTGTATTTGGATATTTTTCAATAATGAATTTGGTACGGTTAATAGCGGCAATATTCGCCTCTCTTGTGGTGTAATAGACAGCAACGAATAGCTCATGCCTAGCAAGAATATTTCTCAAAATAATTAGGCGTGTTTTTGCTTCTTCCGTGTATTCGGTGTTAGGGAATTTGTCAATTAAAGCCATGTAGTAGTTGAATGCATTGCGTACGGATTTCACATCACGCTGGGCGTTGTCAGTCAGGTAATTATCTAAGATGGAGCGAGATTTATCTTCTGAAATAACACCACGAAGGTAATAAGCATAGGGCGTTGAAAAATGCTCAGGATAAAGCTTAATATAGTTATTAAGGCGTAAAATCGCTGCATTATAATCTTCATTTTTATAAAGTCGGTAAGCAATCTCTAATTTAGACTGCAATGCATACTTAGAGCCTGGGTAAGCGGCTTGTAGTTGTTCAAATAATTCAATAGATTCTTCTGTTGAGTCGGAGTTTTTCGCTTGTTGGAAAAAGGTTTTAGGCGACCAACCCTTGGTAATGGATTCTCTTTTTTTCTCGTTATTCAAAAAGCAACCACTTAGTGATAAACTTAGTAGCGATAGTGTTATGGTTAGTTTGATTATATTTTTCATTATTAAAACTGATTATTTATGAATATGCGTAAGTATTATACTGAGACACTTGCATTATAATAGGTAATATTAACATTAACATTAACAATATTCAAATGCCTTTATCCGAAAAAAGAATTCTAATTAGTGACTTATGTATGGTATTAGACACTTATATGCCAAAAGAACAGGTTGAAGGCGTTTATCGAGCTTATATGCTAGCAGCAATAGCTCACGACGGACAGTATCGTAGAACAGGCGAGGCTTATGTATTCCACCCAATTAATGTGGCAATGATTTTAGCAAAATTAAAGTTGGATTATCATTGCATTGTTGCAGCACTACTGCATGATTGCATTGAAGACACCACGCTTACACGAGAAGATATTGTCCGAGATTTTAATGAAGAAGTGGCACATATCGTAGACGGGGTTTCAAAATTAACAGGTTTAGAATTTCGCTCAAATATTGAACAGCAGGCGCAAAACTTTAGAAAATTGTTTTTGGCAATGGCTACGGATATGCGAGTCATTATGATTAAACTCGCTGACCGCCTACACAATATGCGTACACTACAATCAATGACGAGTGAGAAGCAACGAATAATTGCCAAAGAAACCACTGAAATTCACGCGCCAATCGCACGCCGTTTAGGTTTAAACAATATCAACAAAGAATTAGAAGAATTGTGTTTTGAGTACACTCATCCTTATCGCTATCAGGTGTTAAATCGTGAAATTAATAAACGCTACGGCAATTTAAAAGCCATTATTGAAAAAATTCAGGATGAGATTAAATTTCGCTTAAGACAAGAAGGGTTGGCTAATATTAAGACCAGTGGGCGTAGAAAAACAACCTCTAGCATTTATAAGAAGATGAAAGGCACTCATCATAAATTTTCTGAAATGCTTGACATATATGCATTTAGGGTAGTTGTAGACGATATGACTCAGTGTTATCAAGCACTGGGTATTATTCACAATCTATACAAACCTGTCCCTGGTAAATTTAAAGATTATATCGCCCTGCCAAAGACTAATGGCTATCAGTCCTTACACACGGTATTATTTGGTCCAAGTAAAGTTTATATCGAGGTGCAAATTCGTACAAACGAGATGCACTTTATCTCTGAATATGGCATTGCAGCGCATTGGCATTACAAGGGTGAAGATGTTAATGCGTCGGTATTGGCTGATAATTGGATAGGTTCATTATTAGATATTCATCAAAATTCAGACACTTCCATTGAATTTTTGGAGAGTGCCAAAGTTGATCTATCCCCTTCAGAAGTGTTTGTTTTCACCCCTAAGGGGCAAATTATCCAGTTGCCCTATAAGTCCACAGTGCTAGATTTTGCTTATGCTATCCATACCAATGTTGGTAATAGAACACTTGGGGTTAAGGTCAACCAAACGAATGTTAAGCTTGATACTGAACTAAAATCAGGACAAACGATTGAAATTATTACCGATGAAAATGCTAGACCACACCCATCTTGGCTAAAAATTGTAGCTACAACAAAGGCAAAAGCCTCAATTAAAAACAATTTACAAGAAGAGTCAGCTTCTAAATTAATACGATTGGGTGAACATTTATTAACCAACGCCTTAGATTATCAAGGTGACGGTAAGCCCATCAGTGAAAAAAAATGGCAGGCTTGTTTAAAAATCTTAAAGTGCAACTCTAAACAAGATTTGTATATGAAAATTGCTTTATCAGAAATTTTAGTGTCTTTTGTGCTTAATAAAATTCAAGGTAAAAAGGGTGATGAGTTAAATAACCGTATTAGCATCAAGAGCACCAAAAATAACTCTATCAGTTGTGCGCGTTGTTGTTATCCGATTCCAGGTGATAAAGTGGCTGGCATATTGACCAGTAGTAAAGGGTTGGTGCTACATAGATTTGATTGTGGCAATCTACTTCGTGCCAAGCAAAAAGACGAGCAATGGTTAGAAGTGGACTGGCAGGCGGATGATGAAGAAGAATTTGAAGTGTTGATTTGCGTAAAAGACGAGAACCGTCGTGGTATGTTGGCTTCTATTGCCAATGTTATTGCCAAAGCCAATGTTAATATTGAGAACTTAGAAGTAGAAGAGGACGGTGACTCAATGAGTGCGCTAAAGTTATTGATTAGCGTATCGGGTCTTTCGCAATTAGACGAAGTTATAGGCGCCATTAAAAGCCTAGAATTTGTCTATTTAGTGAGTAGAGTTAGCAATAAAAAAAGTTAAATTTGCTAATCACTCATATTTTATACAAAGGTCCCATGGTTTGGATTAAAATTAACCGTTATTAGATTTAAGGATAAACTTTATGATTTGGACTGATTCCCTAGATATTGCTATCGCATTAGACGAGGCACACCCTGAAATTGACCCCACTATCGTTAATTTTGTTGATTTAAGGCAGATGGTGATTGACTTAGAAGAATTTGACGATGATAAAGATAAATCGGGTGAGAAAATCTTAGAAGCCATTCAAATGCACTGGATTGAAGAAAAAGAATGAACTTAAGCAAGTGGTTAATGTTGGTTTTAATGTTTGCTATAGGTAATATGCATGCAGCATTAAAGGTAACTGTGGTTAAAAAAGATGAAAATGCTTTTCCAATTGCCATTAGTCCATTCAAACTGATTGGCAACAAGTCGCAAGACAAAGATATCTCAAAAATTATCCACGACAATCTAGAGCGTTCAGGGCGTTTTGATGCGCTTATTCCTGCCGCTGTTGTGGATAAAATTGATGCAAAATACTGGAAAGAAAAAAACATAGAGGCGCTTGTTACTGGCAGTATTGTGCAAGAAAGTGATGATATTTATCGACTTTCTGTCAATTTATTTGATGTTTATAGTCATACACAGTTGTTTACTCGCTCAACACGAGTCCACGCTAGTGGCTTTAGAAAGATAGCACATCAGCTCAGTGATTATATTTACGAGGCGTTATTGGGTGAAAATGGTTCGTTTAACACGCTATTAACCTATATCACAGTAAAAGAAAATGCAAAAGGAGTAAAGCAATACAGCCTTAATATTTCTGACTCTGATGCAATGAATGCTAAAAGTCGTATCAGATTAGACAGCCCGATCTTGTCTCCAGCTTGGTCGCCAGAACATAAATATAAAAACAAGAAAATCGCCTATGTTTCCTTTCAAAATGGGCGCTCAGAAGTGTTTATTTGGTATCCGTTCTTGCGTAAAAAGATTGAAAAACTACCTCGTTTTGATGGCATTGCCTCATCACCCAGTTGGCATCCAAATGGCAAAAGTCTTGTGTTAACACTATCTAGAAAAGGCAACAAAGATATTTATTCTTATGATTTAACCAATAAAAAACTCACTCGATTAACACTACATAAAGACATTGACACCGAAGCAAGCTATTCCCCTGACGGGAAAAGCCTTGTGTTTACTTCTAATCGTTCTGGACAAGCACAGATTTATATTAAAAACTTAGAAAATGGACATATTAATCGTGCTAGCTTCACCGGACGCTATAATGCAAATGCTGTATTCTCCCCAGATGGTAAGCATTTGGCGCTGGTACACCGTGTTGATAATGATTACCGCATTGCAATGTTAAACATTGAAAGCAAAGAATTAAGTATGATGAGTAATGGTACATTGGATGACTCGCCGTATTTTTCACCCAACGGTGATATGATTATCTTTTCCAGTCATCGTGGTGGAAAAGGTTTGTTATCAGTGGTATCCGTGGAAGGCAATCGCTCTTATGAGTTGTCTGCCTATGACGCGGAAGTAAGAGCGCCGAATTGGTCAAGTAGTTTAGAGAATTAATAAAAAGGAGAGAATAATGAAAACGAAAATTATAGTGATATTACCGCTTATAGCCATATTAAGCGCTTGTTCAACAACAGACAATCTAGATACCAATACAGTTATTATCGAAGACAGAGGTACAGGTGAAGTTGATGCGATTGCGTACGGGCAAGAGACTTTTGAGTGGAAGGGTGGTGAGCAAGTTGCAAATATTGATGCGATGCCAACAAAAGAAAGAGAAAGCGTGGTTGCAGCATTAAAGGCTAATGGTGGCAAGCTTGTGTTGTATTTTGATTACGATACTGCTGATATCAGTTCACAGGCCAATCAAGAAATCATGAAGCATATTGCCTTTATGCAGGACAACCCAAAGATTAGATTGCGCTTAGAAGGGCATGCAGATGAGCGTGGCACGCGTGAATACAACTTAGCTTTAGGTGAAAATCGTGCTTTAAGCGTTAAACAACTACTGGGCTTTGGCGATAGGATTGAAGTGGTGAGTTATGGTGAAGAAAAACCACAGAGCAGTGAAAATGACAAAAATCGTCGTGTTGAGTTTATTTACAAATAAAAACTTTTGTATGGCGATACACAGCAACCCTTTAGGAAGGTCATTATGAACAATCATAAAAATACCGCTTTTCATCAACTTAACTACCCTCATAAGAGTAGGTTTAAGCCTACTATTAGCAAAATTTGGCATTTTACTAATCATTCATAATTATATAAAAGCCTTACGCCTATAATTTAACAGTGAAGTCTTTAGAGATACCCAAAGTGGCTTTAGATGCCTTATGTCATCTAAATTCTAAGCGCTATCCTTTCCTATTGGAAAGCGTTAATCATAATCAGAGCAACCGTTATTCGATTTTGTTCGCTCATCCTAGTGAACAAATTGTTTTAAATGCTTTAGATGATTTTGATTTCCTTTCCGAATTAGAATCAAAGATTGACATGCCTACTGTAAATAGTGATTTACCCTTTACGGGGGGGTGGTTTGTCTATCTGTCGTATGAGTTGATTGGACAGATTGAACCAATATTAAAAAATGATTTACTGCCAAGCAGTCAAGCAGTAGCGATTGCCGTTAAAATACCTAGCGCAATTGTAGTTGATCATCACTATGAAAAAACCTACCTCTTAGACCAGTTTGACAACCAACAGCGCATAGACCAAGTGCTATCAGATATAGCACAGTTGCAAGATATTTCGCCTACACCCATCCAAGGGGCGTTATCTTGGGAAGAAGAGGCTAAGTTTATCAAGGGTGTTGAGCGTAGTCGTGACTATATTGTTGCAGGTGATGTGTTTCAAGTAAATCTATCACGCCAATGGCAATACGAACTCACAAGCGATATTAAGCCAACACAAGTGTATCAAGCGTTAAAACAGTCTAATCCCGCGCCTTTTGCTGCTTTAGCAAATTTTGAGAGCTTTAGTATTATTTCCTCCTCACCTGAGCGCCTATTTAGCGTTAATGGCTCTCAAATAGAGACTCGCCCAATTGCTGGTACACATCCACGCGGCAATGGCGAAGAAGATGATTTCCTTAAACAACAATTAATGAATCACCCCAAAGAACAAGCAGAGCATGTTATGTTACTAGACTTGGAGCGTAATGACTTAGGTCGAGTGTGCGAGTATGGTTCAGTTGATGTCAATGAAGTGATGGGGCTAGAAACTTACCCTTTTGTGCACCATATTGTTTCCAACATCAAAGGAAAACTCAAACAGGGTATTACTATTAAAGACATAATCTGCGCTTTATTTCCTGGTGGCACGATTACTGGTTGCCCAAAAGTGCGTTGTATGCAGATTATTGCCGAGTTAGAGCAAATGCCGCGCCAAGCCTATACCGGTTCATTGGGTTATATCAGTAGTAACGGCAAAATGGATTTTAATATTCTAATCCGAACTATCAGCAAGCAAGATAAGATTTTAACCTTTAGAGCGGGTGCTGGTATTGTATTTGATTCTATTGCCCAGCGTGAATTAGAAGAAACTAAACATAAAGCCGAAGGTGTGCTTAAAATATTTCCCAAAGATAAACGGAGAAAAACTTACGGATGAAATTAACCAGCATTATTGGTTGAATACTTTAATGCATAGGATGAATTTTTATTTAATCAAGGTTGAAACTTAGAAGTCATCGGATAACGGCGCTCTTTGCCAAAGGCATTTTGGCTGATTTTTGGCCCTGGGGCACTTTGTCGGCGCTTGTATTCACTATTAAGCACCATTTTAACCACTCGCTTTACAGTGTTTTCGTCATGCCCTCGCTGCACAATACGCTCAGCAGAATATTTCTTCTCAATGAACAACTCCAAAATAGCATCAAGTTCGTCATATTCGGGCAATGAGTCCTGATCGACTTGGTTGGGCGCTAGTTCTGCTGATGGCGCACGGTCTATGACGCGACCAGGGATGACATAATTAATACTATTACGGTATTTAGCCAAACGATATACCATGGTTTTAGCGATATCTTTAAGAGGCGCAAAGCCACCTGACATATCACCATATAGTGTCGCATAGCCAACTGCCATCTCAGATTTATTGCCTGTGGTAAGTAAGATTTTGCCAGATTTATTGGATATTGCCATTAGCAGGGTGCCACGAATGCGTGCTTGTAGGTTTTCTTCGGTGGTGTCGGCTTGTAGGCCGGTAAATAAAGGGGCGAGTTGCATGTTAAAACTACTGATCATGGGGAAAATATTCACTTCACGATAATCAACATTCATACTACTGGCTTGTGCTTTGGCGTCTTCTACGCTCATAGCAGAGGTGTATTCATAGGGCATCATAATGGCTTGCACATTCTCACTACCCAGCGCATCAGCAGCAATGGCCAGTGTTAAGGCAGAATCAATGCCACCTGATAAACCAATGAGTGCACCGTTAAACACACCATTTTTTTGCACATAGTCTTTAGTGGCAAGCACTAAGGCGTCGTAAATAGTCTTTTCTATTGATTCTGTGCTACTTGCCATAATAGGTGCATCCAAAGCCTGTGTTGTTGCTTGAAAGAAGGGCAGTTGGTGAGTGACTTCGCCTTTGTTGTTCATGACAAACGAACCACCATCAAATACCAATTCATCTTGTCCGCCGACTGCATTGACATAAATAAAGTTTATTTGGTTTTCTAAAACACGCTGGCGAATAGCTTGTAGACGCTGATTGTGCTTACCCACTTGGAAAGGGGAGGCATTGATACTAATGATGGTTTGTGCGCCTTGATTGACTGCATTATTAACCGGTGTCTCATCCCAAGCATCTTCGCAAATCACGATACCAATGCGTTGTCTTTGACATTCAAACACCAGTGGCATTTGACCAGAGGTGAAGTAGCGTTTTTCATCAAATACGCCGTAATTGGGTAAATGTTGCTTGTGGTAGCTGCGAACTTTACCATGTTGTATTAAGATAGCACTATTGTACAAGCATTCGTCAATGCGCGTAGGGGCGCCAAATATAATACTCATGGCTTCGGGTAATTGTTTGCGTATACGCTCAATTTCGGTTTCCACCTGAGTGATGAATCCCTCGCGTAAGAGTAGATCTTCTGGCGGGTAACCACAAAGTGTTAATTCTGGAAAAACCAGTAAATGCACGCCTGATTCAAAGGCTTTACACGAAAAATCAATAATTTTTTCAGCATTATTACTTAAGTCGCCGACAATGGGGTTAATTTGCGCGATTTCTATTTTTAGAGATTCTGAGTCATGTTTGAGGTTTTCTAGCTGTTCTTGCCAAAATTTGACCTTTGTTTCATTGTTACTGATTTTTGCTTGTTCAAGTTTGGTGTTTGCCACCACTTCAGCAGGGTTAACACCCAAAATGCCTGCAAACAGCCAAGCATGGGTTTCTGATAGTGCTAATTTTCCTGATTTATATTTACTTAAATTTGACTGATTGATATCGTATTCTTTTGCTATCTTGTAGTCTGTAAACCCAGTCTTGTTACGGACTTTAGCGAGGTAGTCCTTAGTTTTTATTGGCATAATGTTTAGTTGTATTTTTTAACTATTGTTAAGCATTATAGTTAAATTTTACCTGGCATTAAAAGGGATTATTTAGTTAAAAATTACCAATAGTGGTAAAAGATGCATAATTACTTCATAAGTTATTGATATTAAATTAAAGTTTATTAATTCATAGCAATAGTATAAAAATTATAAAATCTACTTTAAGTAAGGTGTTTTCAGTAATTTGATTCGCATAACAAAGCTAACTTATGTATACTTTTAAGTTAATTAAGTAATCAACAAACAGCATGAATACAACATCAAAAAACATTTTCCTATCACTATTAGCGCTTACTGGCGGGCTCTACGCTCAAGCAGACACATTAAGCGATGTTCAAGCCAAAGGCAGTCTAAGTTGTGGTGTATCCTCTGGCTTAGTCGGTTTTTCGTCCACAGACTCTGCGGGCAGGTGGAAAGGTCTTGATGTTGACATATGTCGTGCTGTCGCAGCAGCCACTTTAGGTGATGCAAATAAGGTCAAATTTGTACCATTAACTGCAAAAGAACGCTTTACAGCGCTACAATCAGGTGAAATTGACCTGCTTTCAAGAAACACGACTTGGACAACCACACGCGATACCTCATTGGGGTTTAACTTTGCAGGTGTTAATTATTATGATGGTCAAGGCTTTATGGTTAAAAAATCGTTAGGGGTTACTAGCGCTAAAGAATTAAATGGTGCGACTTTCTGCTTGCAGGCAGGCACAACGACTGAATTAACGCTAGCAGATTACTTTGTATCAAACGGCATGAGTTACCATTCATCGCCATCTGACACCTCAGCACAATCCAAGAAAGGCTTTTCAACAGGGCGTTGTGATGCCTTAACCTCAGACCAATCGCAGTTATATGCCTTAAAAACCACATTAAAAGACCCATCGTCTGCTATTATTTTGAAAGATATTATCTCTAAAGAACCACTCGGTCCTGTGGTGCGTCAAGGCGATGACAAATGGTTTAACATCGTTAAATGGTCATTAAATGCGATGATTGGCGCTGAAGAGTTCGGCATTAATTCAAACAATGTCAATGCCAAGTTTAAAAACCCTGAGGCTTTACGCTTGTTAGGGCGTTCTGGTAATCTACACAAGCACTTGGGCTTGAGTAAGAAATGGGCCTTTAATATCATTTCTCAAGTGGGTAATTATGCACAAAGTTTTGATAGAAATGTCGGCAAAGACACGCCTTTAAACATCTCTAGAGGGCTTAATGCGCTTTGGCGTGATGGCGGTATTTTATATTCACCACCATTTAGATAGACCAACCCGTCTTAAAAGGCAGTCACTCGTTCAGGACTGTCTTTTTATTATAAATTTATATGGAAAAAATTAAGTCACCACTTGCATTTCTTAACAATAACCAGATAAGGGCTTTTTTATTTCAAGTTATCATCTTAGTGCTAATTGTGTCTTTCTTTTATAACGCAGTTGGCAACCTCCTTAACAATATTGAAAGTCGAGGCATACACACTGGGTTTGACTTCTTGGGAGTTGAGTCAGGCTTTGATATTGCCGAACATTTAATAGATTATTCTTCAACCTCTAGCAACCTTAGAGTTTTCTATGTTGGACTGATAAACACTATTGTCGTGTCCGTCGTGGGTATTATCTTTGCAAGTATTATTGGGTTAGTCATTGGTATTGCACGATTATCCAACAACTGGTTGATTGCTAAACTGGCTGGGGGATATATTGAATTGTTTAGGAATATTCCTATTCTATTGCAGATTTTATTTTGGTACAACCTTGTACTGGTAAGCTTTCCATCTCCTAAACAGAGTTTTGAGTTGTTTGGCTCTGTGTTTGTTAATCTACGCGGTATTTACCTGCCCAAACCCATTGTAACGGAAGGCTTTATCTGGGTAATGGTTGCTTTGGTGTTGGGTATTGCATTAAGGGCACTGGTTAAGCGTCACTTTAATAGAGTGCATGACGAATCAGGGGTTGAAACCAATACTTTGGCTTATTCATTGTTGTTATTGCTTGTTTTGCCTGTTATGGTATACCTCATACTGGGATCACCAATGGTTTTCGACTATCCAGTACTAAAAGGTTTTAATTTCAAAGGTGGTATGAGTTTATCGCCAGAATTCCTGTCTTTGGCCTTTGCTTTAAGTATTTATACCGCTACTTATATTGCTGAAGCTATTCGTTCTGGCATTGAGTCAGTCTCTAAAGGGCAAAAAGAGGCAGCACTGGCAATGGGCTTGACGCCAAGACAATCATTAAGGCTGGTGGTGCTTCCACAAGCACTTAAATTAGCCATTCCGCCGATTATTAACCAATATCTTAATCTGACTAAGAATTCATCGTTAGCGGCTGCTATCGGCTATTCTGAGCTTGTCAGTGTATTTGCAGGCACAATGCTTAATCAAGTAGGGCAAGCACTTGAGATTATTTTTATGACAATGATGGTTTACCTAGCTATATCCCTGATGATTTCTTTGATTTTGAATATTGTGAACCACAAAATGAGTATTAAAGAACGATAGTATGGCTGTATTCAAACAACAAGTAGCAAAAAAGGCGCCAAATTTAAAAATAGGCGTGATTCACTGGTTGAGAGAAAACCTATTCTCTAGCGTGGTTAACAGCGTTTTAACTTTACTTGCACTGTATCTCATTTATTTAATCGTGCCAACAGTGGTCAATTGGGCGTTATTTGATGCAACTTTTGCACCCGTCACTAATGAGCAATGCGGTAGGGAGGGTGCTTGTTGGAGCTACATTATTGAAAAACTTGATTTATTTATGTATGGTTTTTACCCACCAGAATCCTATTGGCGTCCACAGTGGGTGCTGATATTAGCACTGATTTTTGTTTGGATTGCCAAATTGCTAAAGCAACATAAATATAAGACAAAAATTGTTACTACTCTAATCATCATTTACCCAATAATAGCTTTATTTTTACTATATGGGGGGCTAAGCTTAGAAATTGTAGAAACGCACAAATGGGGCGGCTTAATGTTAACTATTGTTGTAGCAACAGCGGGTATTGTTGCTTCATTTCCGATTGGTGTGTTGTTAGCATTAGGACGCCAATCAAAAATGCCTGTCATTAGGTTCTTATCGGTGGTATATATTGAATTTATCCGTGGTTTGCCACTGATTACCATCTTGTTTATGGCATCCGTTGTTCTACCCCTATTTTTTAACGAAGGTATGGATATGGACAAACTGTTACGCGCTTTAATCGGCATTACTCTATTTCAATCAGTCTATATTGCTGAGGTTATCCGTGGTGGCTTACAAGTCATTCCCAAGGGGCAATACGAGGCAGCAGATGCTATGGGCTTGAGTTTTGTACAAAAAACTGGGTTGATCATCCTACCTCAAGCACTAAAGATATCTATCCCTAATATTGTTGGCTCATTTATCGCGTTATTTAAGGATACAACCTTGCTATTGATCATTGGTTTGTTTGATATTTTGTCTATGGTGCATCTGACCAGTAGTGATGAAAACTGGCTTGGTAGAAGCACTGAAGGCTATGTTTTTGTTATGGTCGTCATGTGGATTATCTTGTATTCAATGAGCCGTTACTCAAAGGCGCTAGAGCTCAGATATAGCACAGATCACAAAAACTAAAAGGTAGGTAAGATTATGGGTACAAATATTATTAAAATTAACGCTTTAAATAAGTGGTACGGCAAGTTTCACGCACTTAAGAACATTAATCTTGAGATTAAAAAAGGTGAAATTGTCGTTATTTGTGGACCCTCAGGCAGTGGTAAATCCACATTGATACGCTGTATCAACTTCCTAGAAAAGTTTCAAGAAGGCTCTGTTACCGTTAATGGCACTGTGCTTAGTGATGATATCAAAAATATTAGACAAATTAGATCAGAGATCTCCATGGTGTTTCAGCACTTCAACCTTTTTCCACACCTTAGTATTATTGATAATTTGACTTTAGCGCCAATCTGGGTACACAATGAAAGTAAACAAGTTGCAAGGAACAAATCCTTGCAGTTATTGGACAGGGTTGGCATTAGGGACCAAGCTGATAAGCACCCAAATCAACTCAGTGGCGGACAACAGCAACGGGTTGCAATTGCAAGAGCATTATGCACTTCGCCAAAGATTATGTTGTTTGATGAGCCAACTTCTGCACTTGACCCTGAAATGATTGCAGAGGTGCTTGATGTGATGGTGGAATTAGCTAAAGAGGGCATCACTATGCTTTGTGTAACCCATGAGATGGGTTTTGCTAAGAAGGTTGCAGACCGTGTTATCTTTATGGATGAAGGACAGATTATTGAAGAAAACCAGCCAAAAGCCTTCTTTGACAAACCTGAATCTGAGCGCCTACAACTGTTTTTAGAGCAAATACTAGGTGAGTAAAAGCGTTATGAAGTGGTTTAAAGGCAAAAAAAAACCCCCTATAAATAAAGCTAAAAACGACCTTGATGGCGATTTATTTGGTTTTGACGATACTCAAAGTGAGGGGTTGAATAACAATACGCAGAAAAATAAACTTTTAGCGTCTCTAAAGGTTCTTAAAGAAAACAACCAACCATTAGAATCCAGCAAAGAACAAACTAAGAATTTGAAAGAACTGAGTGAATCTGCTAAAGACTTTAAGCGTAACAATATTAACAAAACTGGCATGACACAAGAATACTTTAATTTTTCAAAAAACATTGATACAACAGTATTTAATACAATAAACGGGACTAAGAAGGGACTAAGTAAAAATAACAGAGAAATTACCCAAGAACAAATCAAAATTTTGAAAAATTGCAAGGAAGAAAACACGGCTTTAGAATTAAGAAAAATTTCAAAAAGAACCAACAAGTCAAAATTCAAAGAAAGTGTTTTAGATCCATTAATTCATTTTGGTTTTTTTGAACTGACTGTCCCAAATTCACCAACCAGCCCAAATCAAAAATACCGTCTTACCGGAAAGTTTGTTCGCAGAATTCAAAAAAATTAGCACTTTACAGCTTTTTTTGAAGTAAGCTCTAAATTTACGATTTAAGCTACTTTTTTATAAAAATTAAACCAGTAGTTGATTAAGATAACAATCGTTGTAATAAATAAATCATTATAAATTTCTATTAAATTATTGATTTTTAATTAAATTTTAACTATTTAAGGTTTTTTGGTATACTACTTAATCATTTTTTGCCAATTACCCAATATATATTTTATGTCTAGCATTTCCCCAATTGAAGTTTCCATTGATTCCTTCCAAGAATTAGTGATTAAAAAATCACACAAACAACTGGTAATTTTGGATATTTCTGCACAATGGTGCACGCCATGCAGAATTTTAGAGCCTATTCTCAACAGTGTTGCAGCAGAGTATAATAACGGTGAATTTTCACTAACAAAACTTGAAGCAGAAGATGAAAATATGAAGATTGCTGGGCAGTTTTCAGTGCGTGGATTTCCCACAGTTGTTGCCTTTATTCGAGGTCAGGAAATAGCGCGTTTTCACTCTGTGCAAACGCATGATTTTGTGCGAGAATTTATTGATAAAAATTTACAGGAGTTTTAAATGAAAACTGGCGTTTTACTTACCAATCTTGGGACACCTGATGCACCAACAAAGGTTGCTTTAAGGCGATATTTAAAGGAATTTCTTGCAGATGAGCGTGTTATTCAGCCAAAAAATAAATTCATCTGGTGGCTGGCATTGAATGTGGTTATTTTAAACATTAGACCCACAAAATCTGCGCAAAATTATGCCAAAATTTGGGGCAGTTTTGGCAAAGGATCGCCGCTGTTAAATATCACCCTATTACAGGCGCAAGGCGTTAAAAAAGTCCTCGCAAATGAATTTGATGATTTGGCACTTGAAGTGGGTATGCGTTACGGTAACCCATCGATTGATTCAGCGCTTGAAACACTACAAGCTCAAGGTTGTGAAAAAATCGTAGTTTTACCACTTTATCCGCAATATTCAGATACCACAACAGCCTCAACACTAGATGCAATTAATAAAGCACTTGAAAATTGGAATAATAAGCCAAAATTAGATTTTATTGATCATTACTATACAGACAAAAGCTACATTCAATCTTTAGCCCTGTCAGTGGTTGAGCACCAAGAACAACACGGCAAGCCAGATAAGTTAATGATCTCATTTCACGGCATACCACAGCGTTTTGTAGATAATGGCGATATTTATTACGAGCATTGCGTCAATACGAGTGTATTGCTTGCTGAGGCGCTTAATCTACAAGATAAGGACTATCAGTTGTGTTTTCAATCAATATTTGGTCGTGAAGAGTGGATTAAACCACAGACAAAACCCAGTTTAGAGTCTTTGGCACAAGATGGTGTTGAGCATATACAAGTCATCTGCCCTGGTTTCTCTGCAGACTGCTTAGAAACCTTGGAAGAAATTAATGAAGAGAACAGAGGTTATTTTATACAGGCGGGTGGTAAAACTTTTAGTTACATACCGGCATTAAATGACCGTAAAGATCATATTAAAGCACTTTCCAATATCATTTCCAAACATTTGTAATAACTTCGCATAATTTATATTATGTTAAATTATTAATCATCATAAGTTGTGACGCCCTCTTTAAAACAAGACAATCATTTGATTAGAGACCTTTGCATAAATATGAATAATCATCAAAACGCCATTTTTCACCAACTTGACAATTTTATAAAACACAGCCATAGCTTTGCTATGACTATATTTCATAAAAT